>JAUILW010000091.1 GCA_030432795.1 Gammaproteobacteria bacterium | reverse complement strand
GAGGTAGGGGATTGTCGCACCCGCCTGCTGACAGCGTTTTGTCAGTGGCAAAAAAGCCCCGGCGCACCGATCTCCCGAAGGAGGGCTGGACGCCGGGGAAGACCGCTCCTCAGCGAGCCTACCGTCAGCCGGTGAGCTCGAATGTGATGCGTTGGCGCACGCCGTGCACCTGCACCGCACGACCGTCCACGACCCGCGGTTTGTACTTGTAGCGCTGCACCGCTTTCAGCGCTGCGCGGTCGAACACGCGCATGGGCTCGGCGAAGATCACGTGCGGATCCTGGACGCTGCCTTTCTCATCCACGGTGTACTCGATGATCACGTAACCCTCGAGGCCTTTCCTCGCGGCGCTGTCCGGGTAGTCAGGTGCTGCGGTAAGCACAGGGATGTATTCGCCGTCGTTGCGGCCCGGGAGCGGCGGCGTGCCGCCGATCACGGGCGGCTCAAGGCCAATCGCCTCACCGGTTCCGCCTTCAGCGATTTCAACGCTTACGGGAATAAGCGTGGGTGGAGGCTCGACCGGCTTTACCGGCGGCTTTGGCGGCGGAGTCGTCACGAGCGGCTCGTCTTCGATCAGCCGCACGAATTCAAGCGGCAAGGCTGTCGGCGGATCTTCAATAATCTCTCCGCCTGGTTCGATCATGCCCTGCATCACCCAGAACAGGGCGAGCGTGGTGCCTGAGGCAAATCCGCAGGCGAGCGCATATCGTTTCAGTGTGTGCATTGTTGTTTCTCCACAGTGTTGTCATAGCCTCTGCAGCCTGAACAGATAGGTCTGAGTCAGGATCAGCGGCTCCTGCTGCGGTCGTGTTGCCAGCGTCGGACTTCGCGACGCCGTGCGGTATGTCGTTGCCTTGAGCGCCTCGATTGCCGCCGTAAGGAACGGCTCGCCCACATCGGCGCTCTGCACGGATATGCGATAGGCCTTGCCATCTCGGCCGAGCTCAAAGCGTAGTGCCACCCGCCCCTCCATACCTGCAAGAAGCGCAGCACCGGGGTAAATGGGCAGGGGTTGCGGCGAGAGCGCTTCGGCGTGCTGGCCGCTCGGGGAGGTAACATGCGAACGAATGGAGGGCAGGAAAGCCGGAGCAGGCTGTATGCCGGGGGCGTGCCCATCGGCATGCACGAGGCGCATTGGCGTTCGACCCTCGGTACTGACGTCGATGCTTAGCGCCACCGGTTTGAGGCTGGTAAGGCAGAGGACCACCGCTAGTATTCCCACGAGCGCCCAGTATGCGCCGCGGCTGTCGAGCTCCATGCCGCGCGCCGCGCCGAAGCGTTGCACCCGCCCAACCAGCGGGTGCCGCCCCAGATGCGTCAGCGCAGCACTTGGCGCAACGCCTGCAACGCAGCGCCCAGCGCCATCCACCAGACCGTCCACATAGCCGAGGGTTTCACCGAAGTGTTCGCTGGCGTAGTCATCGCAGCTCTCTTCCACCGCACGCTCGAGCGCGGCGCGCAGCAGGTGCAGCCAGGGCATCCACCAGTACAGATCAGCCAACAGTCGCGCCGCCAGCATCCACAAATCATCACGCCGACGGACATGTACGAGCTCATGACATACCACCGCACGCAGCGTGCTCGGCGGCCAGCCTCCTGCGTCCGCCGGAAGTACCAGTAGCGGCTGCAGCAGTGTGCCTGAGCTTGGACCCGGAACGTCCGCCGTACCGGTTCGTACGGCGATATCTACCCCAAGCTCGCGGGCCAGTTGCGCAGCAGACCCAACGACGTCGGAGTCCGCATGCGTCGCAGCGGCTAGCAGCCGTTTCTGACAGCGATAGGCGCGCAGCGTCGTGCGTGCCATCAACACAATCGCAACCCCGGCCCAAAGCGCCAGAAGCCATACCGGCACCGCGTTGTTCCAGGCCCAGGGGGTCGTCATCGGCAGGTCCACCACCAATGGGTGGCTGAGAAGCAGCCAGGGGAGTGCCGCCAGGACCGCTACCGCGCACAGCACGAGCAGCCTGCGGGTTGGTGCGTTCCTCGGGTACACCAACAAACAGACAACGGTAGACAGTCCTGACAGCATGACCAGGCGCACCAGCTCACGCACACCGAATGCGTCGGTGACGCCGCCGATGTCAGGCATTGCGCTTGCCGGTGTTTGAGCTGCTGCGCAGACGCTTGAGCGCTTCTTCTATCTCGTCGATGTCATCGCCCGTCAGCGGTTTCGAGCCCAGCAGGTTCACCACGGCGTCCTTGGCCGAGCCGGAAAAGAACGTGTCGAGCAGACGGCTCACCGCGCCTTTCTGAGCATCGTTTTTTGGCAGTACCGGCGTGTACACGTAACGAGGCCCGTCGCGGTGATGCACCACGTGGCCCTTGTCCATGAGCTTCTTCAGCAGGGCGCGCACCGCGGAGTAGCTCGGCGAGTCTGGAATACGCTGATGGATATCGGAAGCCGTCGCCTGCCCCGCGCCGTAAAGCACATCCATGATCTGCCGCTCACGCCGTGTGAGATGTACATGTTCCCGTGTAACCACTTTCTACTCCTACTGCGAACCTGCATATCAGGCCCGATGCTGCTTTTGTAGCACACTGGAAAAGCGAATGCTACTTTTTTAGCATGAGCGCGAATACCACAGACGCTGATACACTCCCGCGTCACAATTTTTACTGGGGGAAGGTTGTGCATTTAACAATGCTCGGGAAGTGGACAGGATGGATTGCCGCAGGCCTGCTCATCGCAGCGTGCTCGCAGGAAGACGCCTCTCAGAAGGCAGACACGGCGGCGGAAGCCTCAACGGCGCAGGAAAGTGCACCCGCCGCCCGCAACGCCGCGGCTGGCATCAACGGCGCACGTATTCAGGCGGCTGACAAAGAGCCCGGCAACTGGATGGCGCACGGTCGCACCTATGACGAGCAGCGCTACAGCCCGCTGGACGCCGTTAACCAGGAGACGGTCGCAGACCTCGGCCTGGCGTGGCACTGGGACACCAACACCACACGCGGACTGGAAGCCACCCCCATCGTTGTCGATGGCGTGATGTTCACCACGGGCTCCTGGTCCGTGGTGTGGGCGCACGATGCGAAGACCGGGGAGCTGCTCTGGGAGTATGACCCGCAGGTGCCTCGCGACTGGGCCAAGTACGCGTGCTGCGACGTGGTCAACCGTGGCGTGGCCGCATGGGAAGGACGCATCTACGTCGGCACCATCGACGGCCGTCTGATCGCCCTGAATGCAGCAACCGGCGCCGTGGACTGGGATGTGCTCACCATCGATAAAGAGCGCCCCTACACCATTACCGGCGCACCGCGCATCGTCAAAGGCAAGGTCATCATCGGTAACGGCGGCGCCGAGTATGGCGTGCGCGGCTATATCACCGCTTACGACACCGCCACCGGCGAGCAGCAATGGCGCTTCTACACGGTGCCCGGCAATCCGGATGAGCCGTTCGAAAACGATGCGATGAAGATGGCGGCGGCAAGCTGGCGCGGCACCGACTGGTGGAGCGTGGGCGGCGGCGGCACGGTGTGGGACTCCATGTCCTACGACCCGGACCTGAACCTGCTCTACATCGGCGTGGGCAACGGCTCACCGTGGAATCGCTACATCAGAAGCCCCGGCGGCGGCGACAACCTGTTCTTGTCATCCATCGTCGCGCTCAACCCCGACGATGGCAGCTACGTGTGGCACTACCAGACCACCCCGGGCGACACCTGGGACTACACCGCCGTGCAACACATGATCCTCGCCGACATCGAGATCGACGGGACAGCGCGCAAGGTCATCATGCAGGCGCCGAAGAACGGCTTCTTCTACGTGCTCGACCGCACCAACGGCGAGTTCATCTCGGCAGAAGCTTACGTGCCGGTGAACTGGGCCACACACATCGACCCGGAAACCGGTCGGCCAGTGGAGAACCCGGAAGCACACTACGCCAACGACACCAAGAAGATCCGCCCCGCACCATACGGCGGCCACAACTGGCACCCGATGACCTACAGCCGCAAGACCGGGCTGGTGTACATCCCGGTACTGGATCTGCCCTTCAAGTACGCGCAGGACAACGCCTTCAAATACAACCCCGGCGAGTGGAATACCGGTGTCGACTTCGACACCACCATCCCAAGCGCAGACCCGGAAGTGGTGATAAGCGACCTCAAAGACGTCAAAGGCCACCTCACCGCCTGGGACCCGGTGCAACAGAAACCGGTGTGGAGCGTTCAGCACGACATGTCCTGGAACGGTGGGCTGCTTTCCACTGCAGGCGATCTCGTGTTCCAGGGGCGAGCCGACGGCGTGTTCGCGGCCTACGCGGCAGACACCGGCGAGCTCCTGTGGGAGTTCCCCGTGGGCAACGGCATCATCGCCGCACCCGTCACGTACAGCATCGACGGTGAGCAATATGTGTCCGTTGTAGCAGGCTGGGGCGGCGCCTACGCGCTGGCATCCGGCGTACCGCGACACCGCAACAACGTACTCGAAGAGGGCCGCCTCCTCACCTTCAAGCTCGGCGGCAAGGCAGAACTGCCCAAGACCGAAGTGACGCTCATGAAGCTGCCGGAGCCTCCGGAACTCGAGTACACCACCGAGCAGGTGAATGCCGGCGCTTCGCTCTATGCGCAGTACTGCTCCGTATGTCACGGCGGCGGCGTGCTGAGCTCCGGCTCCCTGCCGGATCTGCGCTACGCGAGCAGCTCGGTGCATGCTGCGTGGGATGCCATCGTGCGTCAGGGCGCCTTCTCATCGAAGGGTATGCCGAAGTTCGATCACGTGCTCAGCGAAGCCGACGCACATGCGGTGCATGCTTATGTGGTGGAAACCCTCAAAGGCACGATCGGCCTATGTGAAAGCGAGTACCGCAAAAACTATCCGGAGCTTCTGGACACGGCCTGCACCCGGCCGGCGCGATAGCCGGCCGCTGGTAAGGCGCCCTGTCAGCCGGCCAATGAGAGCTGGACTGCCACCGGTCGATGATCGGACACCTGGCAGTCCAGCACGTCGTAGTCGTGTACCCGCAGGCTTGGGCTGCACAGCACATGATCGAGCGCCAGTGAGGGTTGCCAGGCGGGATAGGTCGGGCGCATCTCTTCCGGCGGCACGAGCTCGGTGTCGGCCAGGGGCGTCTCCAGCAGGAGCTTGCTAACTGGGCTATTCATATCGCCCATGACGATGACGTGCTGCACGCCATCGATCAGGTTGGCCACGTATTCCAGCTGCTGTTGCCTTGAGCGCTCGCCCAACGACAGGTGCAGCAACACCACCATGATTTCCTGGCCGGCGTAGGGGATACGCAGCACGATGGCGCCGCGCCCCGGTATGACACCGGGCAGCTTGTGATCTTCCATGCCCTTCGGCTCGATGCGCGACAGCACGCCGTTACCATGCTGCGCCAGCGGGCCAAGGTCGCGGTTGAGTTGCGCGTACCAGTATGGAAACTGCGCGCGATCCGCCATGTACTCCACCTGATTGATGAAGCCGCTGCGCAGGCTGCCGCTGTCCACTTCCTGCAGCGCCACCACATCGTACCCGCTCGCCACGTCGGCGATCTGACGCAGGTTGTGCGCGCGGTTGGTATGCGGAAGCACGTGCTTCCAGCCGTGGGTGACGTAGTGTCGGTACTTGCGGGTTTGAATGCCCACCTGGATGTTGAAAGACAGAAGCTTCAGCGGTGCCGTACACTCCTCCCCCACGAACGGGCGAAGGTGCTGGTTAACGACCGGTGCAACGACTGCCGCACGTTCCGTGCGCCTTGCCCATGATCGCATGAGATCCTCATCATTTTCCCTCTGCAGAAGTGTAGAAGGCTTTGAGAATTTGAACTGCGTACTGCCTGGCATTTTGTGCGTGCGCCGCGGGCGGTGCTCTACTGCTCCGCTGTGCGTTCGTCTGCGGAAGCTTCGCCCGTGGTGTCTTCAAGCTGATCGCCGAGTTGAGCGCTGCGCTCTTTCTCGACAAGGAAATCTACGATCTCCAGCATCTTACCGTTGCTGCCGGCCATGCGACCGTCTACGCGGTACTTGCCGGCAACCACCATCGTCGGCACCCCGGTGATGCGATAGGCGCGCGTGCGGCCCATGGCCTGCTGCGAACGGCTGCGCACGCTGAAGGAGTTACTGACTTCCAGGAACTGCTCCTTGGCCACGCCTGCCTCACGCTCGAATAGATCGGCCGCCACATTGGGATCTCGCAGATCCACGCGGTCCACGTGAATGCCGTTGAAGATCGGCGTGTGCACCTTGTCGAGCACATCCAACACCTCAGCGGTGTAGTACAGCTGAGCCAGCAGCGCCCAGTCCTGGCTGAAGATGGCTGGCAGCCGTTCGAAGCTCACATCGTCCGGGATTGCGCCGTGCCAGCCTTCGATGAGCGGGTCGAAGCTGAAGCAGTGGATGCAGCCATAGGAGAACACCTCCACGACCTCCACCTTGCCTTCGACGACGGGCTTCACCGGTATCGGCAGCACCTCGTAGTGCTCTCCTGCCTCGAAAACCTGTGCATGCGCACCCCAAGCACTCAGCACAAGGCTCAGCAGGAGTGCTTTCATACCTTTACACGTTCTCGTTCTTAAACCGCTCATAACACCGCCTGTTACGCGCCCGAGGCCGGGCTACTATGGATCGTCTAGCTGCGACGTACTGCTCTTTGACGTAAAAGCGCCGTAAAAGTGCCCGACTCAGTGCAATCCCTGCAGATAGTCGGCAAGCGCGGCGATCTCGGTATCCGTCAGCCCATGCGCAATAGCGCGCATCATGCCGCCGTAATCCTCATCCGTTGCGCGCTGCGACTCTCGATACGCCGTGAGCTGCGCCACCGTGTACTGTGCCGGCTGACCGGTGAGCGCGGGAAAGCCCGCGGGCGCGTTACCGGCACCCGAAGGGGCGTGGCAAGCCGTGCAGGCCGGTACACCGCGATCGATGTCACCACTGCGATAGAGATGGCGCGCCATGGCAATCTTCTCATCGTCACCCTGCGCCTGACCGATTTTGCCCGGCAGTGATGCGTAGTAAGCGGCCAGATCAGCCAGATCCTGCTCGGATTTGCCGTTGAGCTGACCCGCCATGAGCGGGATGTTGCGCGCACCGGACTGAATCATCTCCAACTGGCGAAGCAGATACTTTTCGTTCTGACCCGCCAGGTTCGGATAGGTGCCATCCAAACCGGTAGCGCCGTCCTGGCCATGACACGCACCGCAAGGCGCTGCCTGACCTTTGCCGGCCTCGGCGTCACCGCCGGCGTGGGCAACCGTGGTTCCAAATGCCGTGATCACGGCAATCAACATCAGTACTCGCGTGCGCAACACTGTCATCGTCCTTCGCTTACGGGATATCTCGGGCGGCTCGTGCCAATGTTAGACTATTCGGCCAAGAGCGCCCGCCAGGGCGCGCGCATTATAACCAATCATGCAGGCAATGATGAGCAAAATGGCCGAGCCACGGCGCCTGCCTTTGACGTTCGTGCAGAGCGCCCCCAATTTGCGTTCCTGTCCGCCGGAAAACGGCGCCGAAATCGCCTTTGCCGGCCGTTCCAACGCCGGCAAGTCATCCGTGCTCAACCGGCTGACCGGCAATCGCCGTATGGCCAAAGTGAGCAAGACGCCGGGCCGCACGCAGCTGCTCAATTTCTTCGATGTGGCAAACGGCGGCCGTGTCGTGGACCTCCCGGGCTATGGCTATGCCAAAGCCACCCGGAGTGCGCAAGAATCCTGGCAATCTGCTGTAAACGAGTATCTGTCCCAGCGGCAGGCCCTGGCAGCGGTGGTACTCGTTATGGACATCCGCCACCCACTGCAGCCGTTCGACACGGAACTGATTGGCTGGAGCACCCCCTCTGAACTGCCACTGCGCGTGCTGCTGAACAAAGCCGACAAGCTCAGTGGTAACGGTCGCAGCAAGGCGGCGGCATCTGTGCGCAAACAGCTCACCGCACACCCCAACGTCAGCGTTCAGGCCTTCTCGGCGCAGACTGGCCTCGGCCACGACGAGCTGCTCGGCTGGCTGGCAACCTGGCTGCCCAACATCTAATATCCGCCCCCCTCAAGTGCCGAGCGGCAATGATGTGAAGCTGCGCCTGCTGGCCGCCACTGTAGTCATTGCGGCCTGTTCAACACCTACCGTGGAGACCCCTATGCCAGCCCCCGAAGCCTCCCATCTGCAGGCACTGGAGCGCACCAGCGTTGCCGGTGCGCTCGCCCACCTACCCGTTTGGACAGGCATCGAGGCCGCCGATGTGGAGCCCGGTGTACGTGCCCTTCTGGCCGAGCTGGACGCCGAGTTCACCGCCATCGAGCACTCGCCGGTGCCGACCTGGGAAGGCCTCATGGTACCGCTCGAGCGCATCAACCTGCGCCTGGGCCGGGTTTTCGGGCCCATCAGCCACCTTCTCAGCGTCAAATACGCAGACCCAATGCAAAGCGCCTTCGATGCGGTGCGCCCCGAGCTGGTCGCGTTCAGCAACCGCATGGCGCAAAGCGGCACGGTGTACGAGGCGATGAAAGCTCTCGCAGATAGCCCAGAAGCCGCCACGCTGAACACCGCCCAGAAGCGTATCCTCCACGAGTCCATTCGCGGCATGGAACGCGCCGGTGTGCATCTGCAGGGCGCCGAGAAGGCTCGATACCAGGAGATCCAGACGCGGCTGGCGGATCTGTCCAACACCTTTCGCACCAACCTGGTCAAAGAAGAGAAGACCGCCCGTGTCCACGCCCGCGAAGCGCACGAGGTCGAGGGCATTCCAACAGCCCTTCTCGACATGGCCGCCAAAACCGCGCGGGACGACGGCGTGGAAGGTGCTACCGCCGAAGACGGACCCTGGCACTTCCAGGTCAACGGCGTGAACTACACTGTGGTCACCAACGGGGCGCACCGCCCGCTGCGTGAAGACTTCTATCGCGCCTACCGTGCCCGCGGCACCTCTGAGCCGCTGGACAACCGCCCGGTGCTGGAGGAAATCCTCGCCCTGCGTCAGGAGATGGCAGCGCTGGTGGGCTTCGACAGCTACGCGGCGCTCAGCGTCGACGCCAAGATGGCGCCAAACACCGAAGCCGTGTGGCAACTGCTCGATGCGCTCGAGATCGCCGCCAAGCCCGTCGCACGGAACGAGCGGGACGACCTGATCGCCTTCATGCGCGCACAGGGCGCTGATGAAGCCGATGACCTGCAACCCTGGGACGTCTCCTACTGGTCGGAGAAGTTGCAGGAGTCCCGTTACGGCTACGACTCCGAAGGCCTGCGCAAATACTTCCAGCTCCCGGTAGTGCTCGAAGGGCTCTTCTCGCTCACTGAGAAGCTGTACGGTGCCACCGTAACGCCCGCAACCGACAAAGCGCCGCTATGGGACGACGACATGATGTTCTTCGAGGTGCGCCAGAACGACGCCGTAGTGGCGGGTTTCTACCTCGACCCCTACGCGCGAGCCGGCGAGAAGCGCGGCGGCGCCTGGATGAACACGGTGGTGGACCGTACTCGCCTTCTGGCGCCAGCCGGCGGCACTTCATCGCTGCCAGTGGCTCTGCTGGTAATGAACGCACGCCCCCCGGCCGAAGGGCAGCCGGCGCTGATGTCCCTCGACGAGGTTCGCACCCTGTTTCACGAGTTTGGCCACGCCACCCAATTGCTGTTCACGGAGATCGAAGACGGCGGCGCCTCAGGCCTCGACCTGGTGGAGTGGGACGCCGTGGAGCTTGCAAGCCAGTTCAACGAATACTGGATGGACCACCCACCGTTCCTCAAAGGACTGTCCAGGCACGTGGAAACCGGCGAGCCACTGGACGACGCCCTGATCAGCCGCATCATCGACAGTGCCAACTTCATGGCCGGCAATGCCACGCTGAGGCAGGTACTGTACGCCAAGGCCGACTTTCTCATCCACGAAC
>JAUILW010000757.1 GCA_030432795.1 Gammaproteobacteria bacterium | reverse complement strand
GATCCATCCACTGCAGAGGCAGCGAGCTCCGACTTCCACAACACCGTCATCTGGCTGGCTGGAACGCACACGCTGCCTTCACAGGACAGCCTGCGCTGGCGTTTGAGCCACGACACCATCGACAACGATCGCACGGGGCACATTGAACAGTCAGGTGACGCCAGCGGCGAACTGGCTTCGCAGCAGGAGCACAATGTTCTGTCCGCCCGCCTGGAGTACACCACGAACCGGCTGCATGGCTGGCAGCTCGAGGCAGGCATCGACCTGCAGCGCCAGCGCGCACAATTCGAATCATCCTCCCGCACCATCTACGGAGCGCTGGCCGCGAACATTCAGCCGGACATCGAGCGGCGCATCGATCTACGCAGCCGACGGGACGGTGACCTGTCCAGTTTCCACATCTCGGCCAGCCGCCCTCTCACCTCCAGCATCCGTTTCAGCCTGGGCCTGCGCTACGACAATCAGGACATGGACCCGGTACACGAGGTGCAGTGGAGCCCGCGACTGCGCATTGACTACGAACCGAGCGACCGGCTGCGGTTCTATCTGGATGCCGGCAGGTACGCCCAGCACCAGAACCTCTACGAGCTGCAGATCGATGACGGTCTGATCCGACTCAACGAGCCGCAGCTCAGCGATCAGCTGAGCATCGGCATGGCATGGGCCGCAACGCAGGCACTCGAACTGCGGGCGGACGCCTACCGGCGCCGCATTGACAGCCCCCCGGCACGTTTCGAAAACCTCTTCAACCGCTGGGTACTGCTGCCAGAGCTGCATTTCGACCGGGTAGTTGTGCGACCAAGTGAAGCGCGGGCCTGGGGGCTGGATCTGTCAGCAGCGTATCACCTGGATGAGACCTTGCGCATCGATGCCTCGTGGAGCGTGGCGCGCACCGAGGAACGCATCCTTGGCACCTGGCGACCGCGCCCATGGGATCAGCGGCACGCCGCCAAGCTGGCGTTGGCATGGCAGCCCGGCAACTGGCGGCTCGCGCTCGCAGCCCACTACCACCAGGGGTGGCCGACAACCGCCTTGCGCAGCTTCATTCCCGGCGACTTGCGTCGCGACAGGCTGCCCAACTACACCTCCGTTGACCTGCATGTCAGCCGGGTCTGGCGGTTCGTCTCCGGAGAGTTCGAGGCGTACGCAGATATCACCAACGTCGCGGATGAAGAGAATATCGGAGGTTACATCTATCGTACGGACGGCGGGGAAGTTCGCAGGGAGAAGCGTAACCTGCTGCCACTGGTGCCGACCATTGGCGTGCGCTGGACCTGGTGAGCGTTGCGCCGTCGATCAGCGCGGCTGCAGCTCGTTGAACGCCAGGCAGCGATAACGCGCCACGCCATCGTTGAACAGCGGCCGGATTTCGGCATATGCCGGGTCGCTCCACAAAGCAGTCCAGGCGCTGCGGGAGGGCCACCGCCAAACGGATACCACGTCGCAACCGTCTCCCTCGCCGCCGATCAGCACGCCCGCTCCGCGACCCATGTAGATGAGTTCCGCACCCAGAGCTTGAACCATGGGAACGGCGTGCTCAGCGTATGCATTCAATGCCCGCGCATCAGCCAGGTTGAGCAGGTTGACCACGACGAACGCTTCGTCTTCCGCCTGCAGGTGTTGCGCCCACTGATCGCGGCTAGGCGCTAACGCGCCGTCATCGGTAGCCTGGAGCAGATCGAGTGTGTCATGAATGCCTGGCATGATGCCTCGCAGGGCGGCGGAGCGGCTGGCGCTCCGTTATCAGCGAAAGGGCTGCGATCATGCCAGGCCAAGAGACTGACCTGCACATTTCGCTTCGCGAAAAGTGTGTGTGCATGCCAGGCCGACAGATTGA
>JAUILW010000756.1 GCA_030432795.1 Gammaproteobacteria bacterium | reverse complement strand
TGCTCGATGATGGCGCGTGCGCTGGTGGCTAGATCCGTCGCCAGTTGCACGTGTCCGTCGGCGATAGCGCGAGCCGCTCTGGCGGCAAAACAAAAGGCGATTTCAGCGCTGTAACCGCGAGACCTGGATGTGATGATGGCGTGGTCCAGCAGCTGGCGGTTTCCTGGAGCGCCCATGAGGCTGTTCAGGTGCGTGAGGTAGCCTGTGATGCGCAGCGCCTGCTGGAGCTTTGCGTTGCTCAGCGGCTGCAGGCGACCAGCCGGCAACGTCAGCGCGCTCAAGCCGCTTCTGCGGGTGTAGCTGGCGAGCACAGTACGCAGTTCGTGCACCGGGTGCGGGCGTGTCTCGTACTGCAGATCGAGCAAAGTCACCTGGCAGAGGTTGCGCGCCCCTTTCAGATCGTTCTGCAACAGCGCTGCGCGGATGAGAATTTCCTTCAGCGAGCTGTTACTGGTGCTGCGGGCCGGTGCGATGCGGGAAAGTTGTTCGAAGTCTCCGCACAGATAGGCCGCCTCGGCCGCCGTCTGCTTGAGTTCCAGCCGCAGCGCGTCGTCTGTGGCCTGGTCTTCGATGAGCAGCAGCCCCATGCGGCAGTATTTGTAGGCGCTCTGATACTGCCGCGCGTCGAGCTGCTCGCGGGCTGCGATCAGGCCGTATTCGGCAGCTTCGCGACGTTCCGGGGCAGGGTCGTCCAGCGGATCGATTGTTGCGAACAGATGATGGGCAATCGTCACGCTCGACGGTGGTGGGCTCTGTCGTCCGGTCTTCAGCCAGGTGGCAATGGCCCGATGAAAACTGCGCTTGCTCGTGTCCTGTACCGCGCCGTATATGGTTGCGCGTACGCGGGGGTGGGCGAACTGGTAGCGGTCCATGTCGGCGCTGGTGAGCAGACCGGCAGTGATGGCAGGCCGCAGAATGCTGGCGATCTGCGCAGGTGCATGATCGGACAGCGCCGCGAGTGCGTCTGCATCGAAAGCTGTGTCGAGGCACGTGGCCTTGGCCAGCAGTACCTTGGTTTCCTCCGGCAGCTCTTCGACAAGGCGCTCTACGCGCTCCACGGTGCTGTGGGAGAAATAGTGGCCCCGTACGGCTTCCAGATCCCAGGCCCACGTCTGTTCATCGGGCTCGTGATGGATGGCGCCATGGTGATGCAGTTCGAGGATCAGCTCGAGGAGGTGCGCTGGCAGCCCGTCCGTTTTGGCGTGCAGCTCGGCTGCCAGCTCCCGCACACGGGCTTCGCTGTGCCCGAGCATGTCGGCGAGCAGTGCGCGTATGTGGGCTTTCTCAAGCAGTGTGAGGGTGTGGGTGTGGGTCTTCGTAGCGATGGCCGGGGTCGCGAACGCCTCCAGACGGTCGTCTTCTGAGCTTGCCAGCAGTAGCATCTGTGAGCAGCGGATCAGTTCCTGGGCGATCTCCGCCAACGTTGCGTCCGAAAGCAGATCGGCATTTTCCAGCACGAAGCACACCGGTAGCGGCACCAGAAGGCCGAGCAGCTCATGTACGCCCTTGCGCCAGTTGCCATCGTCCGCTGCCGAATCCGCGAGCAGGCTCGCCAGTTCCGGCAGCAATTCCGCCAATGCGTGCAAATGCGAAGAACCCTGGTGTGCCAGCCGGGACATGAACTTGCCGTGAGCGCCATCGGTGCTGGAGAACAGCTGGCGGATCAGCGGCCGCAGCAGGCCCAACCAGACATCCCGCTCTTCGGCATCGGAGCGTTCATCGCCTACCCGGTGCCGAGCAACGAGAAAGCCTGTTTTTTGCGCGTCTCGCGCCAGGCTGCTGGTCAGTGCGTGCTTGCCCATGCCCGGACCGCCGACGCTCAGGTAGAACAGGGTCTC
>JAUILW010000755.1 GCA_030432795.1 Gammaproteobacteria bacterium | reverse complement strand
ATCCTCAAGGATGTCACGGGCATGAAGGGCGTGTCGCTTGCCCCTATGGCCGGTGCCCAGGGCGAGTTTGCTGGCGTGGCGATGATCCGCGCCTACCACGAAGCGCGTGGCGACCATGAGCGCAACGAGATCATCGTGCCAACCGCTGCACACGGTACCAATCCCGCGACAGCGGTGATGTGCGGTTACAAGGTTACCGAGGTGCCGGTGGATAGCTCAGGCGACGTGGACGTAGCGGCGCTGCGGGAGCGGGTTGGGCCGCAAACGGCTGGGCTGATGATGACGAACCCGTCCACGTGCGGCGTGTTCGAGCGCTCCATCAAAGAAATCGCACGCGTAGTGCACGATGCTGGCGGCCTGTTGTACTACGACGGCGCCAACCTCAACGCCATTCTCGGCAAGGTGAAACCCGGTGACATGGGCTTCGATGTGCTGCACATGAACCTGCATAAGACGTTTGCTACGCCGCATGGCGGCGGTGGTCCGGGAGCGGGTCCGGTTGGCGTGGGTGAACGCTTGTTGCCGCATCTGCCCGTGCCAATGGCTGCGTATGATCCCACGGCCGATCGGTACCGTTGGCTCGATGAAGAAGCGGTGCCTGGAACGATCGGTCGACTGTCCACGTTCGGGGGCAACTCGGGCATTCTGCTGCGGGCGCTGGTGTATGCGCGGCTCCTCGGCCGCGATGGCATGCACCGGGTGGGCGAGTACGCCACGCTCAATGCCAACTATATGGCTGCGCGTCTACAGGCAGCAGGCTTCGAGCTGGCATATCCTGATCGCCGTGCAACGCATGAGTTCATCATCACCTTCAGGAACGAAGCCAAACAGTTCGGTGTGACCGCCATGGACTTCGCCAAGCGGCTGCTCGACTACGGATACCACTCACCGACCACCTATTTCCCGCTGTTGGTGCCGGAGTGTTTCCTCATCGAGCCCACGGAGACAGAGACGCTCGAAGAACTCGACGGCTTCATCGATGCGCTTATCCGCATTCGCGAAGAAGCGCGGGACAACCCCGAGCTCGTCACCTCAGCGCCGCATACGCTTCCTGTGCGCAGGCTTGACGACGTGAAGGCGGCTCGCGAGCTGGACCTTGCCTACTCGGCGGGATAGCAGTAGCCCGACGCGAACCGAAACCGATTCGTTCGGGCCGGTAGAAGTGCCCGACGGCGCGTATTGGGGTGCACAGACTCAGCGGTCGCTGGCCAACTTCCCCATCGGTTGGGAGCAGCAGCCGGTGGCGCTGGTGCGCGCGCTGGGGGTTGTCAAACGCGCCTGTGCGGAAGCCAACATGACGCTCGGAGTGCTCGACAAGCGCCGCGGCCGGGCTATCGTGCGGGCGGCAACCGAAGTCATGCAGGGCAAGCTCGATGCCCACTTCCCGCTCGTGGTCTGGCAGACGGGCTCCGGCACGCAGTCCAACATGAATGCTAACGAGGTGATTGCCAATCGGGCGATCGAGCTGCTCGGTGGTGTCGTGGGCTCGAAAGAGCCCGTGCATCCCAACGATCACTGCAACCGCTCGCAGTCGTCCAACGACACGTTTCCGACCGCCATGCATGTCAGCATCGCGCAGACCGCGCGAGATGTACTGCTGCCTGCGTTGGCCACACTCGAAGCGATGCTGGACGCAAAAGCCAAGGCGTTTTCTCATATCGTCAAGATCGGTCGCACGCACACGCAGGATGCTACGCCGCTAACGCTCGGCCAGGAGTTCAGCGGCTACGCCTATCAGGTGAAGCAGGGCGCAAGCCGCGTGCGGGCGGCGCTGAAGAATGTGTACTTTCTCGCTCAGGGCGGCACTGCCGTCGGAACCGGCCTCAATGCGCCCAAAGG
>JAUILW010000754.1 GCA_030432795.1 Gammaproteobacteria bacterium | reverse complement strand
CCAGCGCCCAAGCCTGCATTCCTCATCGCCCGTTGGAACCTGAAAGCGGTGAAGAACGCGCTGCGGCTGCTAAAGGCCCGAGCGCAGGGTGCACCACAGGCCTGAGATACACACCACGCTGCGCCGCCAGCACCAGAATTAGCCCATATGGGGGTTGTTCGTAAGAGTCCGCCTCCAGACACTCGATGAATGGCAAACAACCGTCCTTGTTGGGTGTTGCTCATCGCGCTTGCCTGCGCGCCAGCAGCCGCCGAAGACCTGCGCACTCAGGCCAAGGCGCTGAGCAAATCCATGCAGAGCTGGCGGGTGACGCCGAAGTTTCACGTGGGCGGCATGGCCCGATTCACGTTGCATCCGGATGGGCGCCCGACCAGTGACAAACAGGGTGTGTACCGGCAATGGGGTGCACGCCACGAGCATAAATCCGCGATCTGTCTGAATGAGGGCAGCAGCTATCAGTTCAAGCCGGTGCGGGTGCGCGCAGGCAACGACAGCATCACCGTGGAGGGATTCGTCTGCGGTTTCATTGCCATCATTCAGCTCGGCCGCGCGCCGGTCGCAGACGACCTGACAGCCGGTGCAATACGTCGAGCGCTCGGTGGTATCTTCCGGTTCTCGGGCGCGAGTGAGACGGCAACGCTCGCCGCGGCGCTCGATGATGCCCTCTCGCCCATCGAGATCGGCGCGCGTCAGACGTTATTCGAGTCAATCCTGCTGGACAATCCTCCCGGTTGGCAGGCAGAGGTGCGCGACGACAACGTCTACTTCCGCAATGCCGACCGTGATCTGCGCGTACGCAGCCGCGCGCTTAAGAGCGAAGAACTCGGCGCTGGCGCTGATATTCTTCTGCAGGAAACGATGCCTCGCAGGCTGCTGGAAAGCGCACGCTCCATCGATCCCTCCGCACGGGTGCTAAGCATCGCCCGGGTAGTGGATAAAGACGGTCTGAAAGTTGGTTCTGCACAGATCACCTACGACGACGTCATCGAGCGTCACGATTGGTTCTACGACGCCCCTGGTCGCAAGCTCTTCACCATACGGGGCAAAGCACCAGGCAACGCTTCAAGCGGGCTCGACCCAATCATGAATCAGCTGCTCCGCTCGGTAAGCCCCACCACACGCACACGCCTGGCAAACACCTCGGATCTGCCAATGCCCACAGCCCTTCTGGGGGACGCGCCCGCCGAGATAGCCGCGCTGTCGGTGCGGGCATCCCAGGAATCGATGGATCGCGGCGCAGAGGTAGCCTTTACTCTGGATTTCGCCGTGACAGGCGGCCCAACAGAGGGTGTACGCTACAGCGAAGTTCGCTCGGTGACGTTCGCCGGCCGGGATGTGCCTGGATACCCGATACGCAGTTCCGATCAGCTGGCTTCCGGCCGCTACCGCTCCACGCACACCGAGCGCATTCCACTCACCGCACCACCCGGACAGTACGAGTACCGGGCCCAGGTTTGCGTGGCGCAGCAGTGCCAGACACAAAACATGACCTTCCGTATCCGCTAAGGAGAAAGCCGATGAAAACGTTCCTGACCTGCCTGCTCGCCCTGACGCTAATCGGCGCCACAGGTTGCGTCTCCACCCCGCCCGGCATGGTTCCAGCCAAACCGGCAGCGCCGGCGACGCCGGCTGAGAAAGACGATGAGGAAGACGAGGATGAAGACGGCGTGGGTTGAGCGGTTCGTTGTCGTTCTGACCATCTGTGCTCTGCCTGGAGCCACCTTGGCGGTCGGGGAGGGAACAGATCTTCCAGCGCCAAGCCTCGGTTGGGGCCAGGGCACGATCTCGCTGCAGCGCCTGGGTGATGCCGATGCACCTGCCGAGGAAATGGCCTGCGGCG
>JAUILW010000753.1 GCA_030432795.1 Gammaproteobacteria bacterium | reverse complement strand
CTTAATATAGGTGTAGACTCCGCACGGTAGCAAATGTTCGCAGGGCTCGCCGGCGGCCAACTGCCGCCGCAGCGCGGTGGAGGAGACCTCCGGAAGCTGCTCTCGGGACAACATCACCTGGCCATGTCTGCGCCCATCTACCCGGGGGCACACGCGCGGGCCGATCCACCGCTCCAGTTCCTTCGAATAGCCGCCAGCAAAACCCTGGCGCTCGAAGACGAGAAAGTTCGTCAGCGCAAACACGTCACGCCAACGATACCAGCTCAGGACATCGGCGAATGCATCGCTGCCGATGATCCACACACGACGCTCCCGAGGATTGTCGACGCGACGTCGCTCCAGCAGCTCTACGGTGTAGGACGCACCCTGGCGGCCCAACTCGGAGCCATCCGCCCGCAACCGCGAGTTGCCGCCGCACGCCCGCTCCACCATCGACAGGCGATGTTGGGCGCTGGTGATCTGCTGACCATCAGCCATCTTGTGATACGGCTGCGCGGCGACGATGAAACTCACCTCGGCAACGGATAACAAACGCAACGCCGCCTGTGCCGCAGCCACATGCCCTACATGCACGGGATCAAACGTTCCGCCAAACAAGGCGATCAACGGTGGCGGATCTCCCCGTTGCCAAACACAACGTACTTCTGCGAGGTGAGACCTTCGAGCCCCACCGGCCCCCGTGCGTGGATCTTATCGGTGGATATACCCACCTCCGCACCAAGCCCGTATTCGAACCCGTCGGCAAACTGCGTGCTGGCGTTGACCATCACCGATGCCGAGTCGACCTCCGCGAGAAAGCGCCTGGCGGCGGCTAGATCGTTGGTAACGATGGTGTCTGTGTGTTGAGAGCCGTAGCGGTTGATGTGCTCGATGGCACCGTCGAGGTCCTCGACCACCCGCACCGCCAGAATCGGCCCGAGGTACTCCGCCCGCCAATCGTCTTCGTTCGCCGCCTTGGCACGATTGAGGATGCTCCGCGTCACCTCGCAACCGCGCACTTCCACACCAGCCTCTCCGAGGCGGGCATCCAGCGGCGGCAATAGCCCCGCCGCCACCGCCTGGTGCACGAGCACCGTTTCTACGGCATTGCACACGGCGTACTTCTCGGTCTTGGAATTCACCGCGATTTCCACCGCCATCTTCGGATCGGCCGCACGATCCAGATACACATGGCAGACGCCATCCAGGTGCTTGATGACCGGAATACGCGACTCATCGATGATGCGTTCAATGAGGCCGCGACCACCGCGCGGCACGATGATATCCACGAACTGGTCTAACTTGAGCAGCACGCCCACCGCCTGGCGGTCGGTAGTCTGCACGAGTTGCACAGCCGTCGCCGGGATGCGGCTCGCGCCGAGCGCCCGATCGATGCAAGAAGCAATGGCCTTGTTCGACTCGATGGCTTCCGAGCCACCGCGCAAAATGCAGGCATTGCCGGACTTCAAGCACAACGCCGCTGCATCCACGGTCACGTTTGGACGGGATTCGTAGATGATGCCAATCACACCCAGCGGCACACGCATCCTGCCCACCTGAATACCCGACGGGCGGTACTTGAGATCGGTAATTTCGCCAACAGGGTCGGCCAGCGCATCCACCTGCAGCACGCCTTCGATCATGCGATCGATGGCCGCATCGTCCAGCAGCAGACGATCGATCAGCGGCTGCTCCAGCCCATGACTCGCCGCGCCCTCCATGTCCGTGGCGTTGCACGCCTTAAGCTCAGCACGGTCGGCATCTATCTCCTGCGCGATACGCTGCAGAGCGTCCGACTTATCCTGCGTGCTGGCACCGCACAAACGACGCGACGCGGCGCGGGCATCCTCGCCAAGCTTGTGC
>JAUILW010000090.1 GCA_030432795.1 Gammaproteobacteria bacterium | reverse complement strand
ATACCCATGGCTTCGCGCATGATCTGTGACTTGAGGCCGCGGCTTTCGGAGATCGCCCGCACTCCGACGTTGCGCGCCCAACCGAGCCACGGCGAATCACTGCCGTACACCATCCGCAGTGCAGACATCAGGCGCAACATGGCCTGCGAGCGGGCCTGCCGTTTGCGCGCAAACGTGCGCCAATCTGCCAGACCTGGATCGCCGGACGGCGGCAGGGCCGCGAGCAGTGCCTGGGCATCCTCGAATCCAAGGTTGACACCAAGACCGGCTAACGGGTGCACCACCCGCGCGGCATCGCCGATCAGCAGCACCCGCGGTGCGGCAACGAAACTCTGCGCCAGATGCTGAACCAGCGGGAACGCGAAGCGCGCATCGGTTTCGAGCACGCGCCCGAGCACAGCCTCCGTCGCCGAAGTCAGGTCGGCGAGAAACGCATCGTTCGATGCTTCGACCCGCGAGCGTGCCTGCGCAGGGGGTTGCGACCAGACCACAGAAGATACGTCCGGCAGCCTGGATGGCAACAGCGCCAGCGGCCCGTCCGGCAGAAATCTCTGATAAGCCACAGCCTCGTGCGGCCGCTCCGTGCGCACCGCTGTGACCAGCGCCGCATGACCGGTGGGGTAGCGCGTATCGCGCGTGCCGGTGAGGGTTCGAACCTGCGAACCCGCACCATCCGCGGCGACGAGTAGCGCGCAGTGCACCGCCTCGCCGTCCACCTGCAACGTCACACCGTCAGCCACGGTTTCCAGACCTTCTACCGACCCGAGCTGCGCCTGTACCCGCGGGTGCGATTCGATAAGCTCCCAGAGGCGTTCGGTGAGCGCACCCGCCTCGACAATCCAGCCGAGCTCCGCACGCCCGGTTTCGCACGCATGAAAGTCCAGCGACGCGGTGCCGCGGGCTTCCCAGACATGCATGCGCACGTACGGCGCACCCACCACCCATGCGTCGATACTCTCCAGAAAAATACGGCTCGCCGGCGACAACGCGACGTTGCGGATCTCAACCCCAAGCGCCGCGGGCGAGGGGGTTGGCTTCTGCCGGTCGATGAGAACGACCTGCCAACCTGCCTGCGCAAGCGCCAGCGCAGCCGCAGCGCCGTTCAAGCCGCCGCCAACCACGCAGATGGTGTTGACGTCAGACATCAGCCGGCCATCACCGCTTCGACTTCGGCGATTTCCTTAGGCGCGGCGGCCGTCAGCACCTCAGGGTCCTTGCGGGTGATCAGCACATCATCTTCGATGCGGATGCCAAGTCCCTTCCACTTTCGCGCAAGCCCGGCATTGTTTTCGTCATCACGGATGTAGATACCAGGCTCTACCGTGAGCACCATGCCAGCCTCCAGTTCGCGCCAGGCACCGTCGATGCGGTAGTCGCCCACGTCGTGCACATCGAGGCCGAGCCAGTGGGAGGATTTGTGCGGGCAGAAGCGCTGATAGGTAGCCTTTTCCAGAACCTCGTCCAGCGATCCCGACAGGAGCTTCAGGTCGATGAGCCCTTCGATCATGACAGCGAGCGCGGCGTCGTGGGGTGCGTTGAAGTGCTCACCCACGCGGCACCGGTCGATGGCGGCTTTTTGCGCCTCCAGCACCACCTCGTACACCGCCTTGTGCACATCCGTGTACTGCCCGGACACCGGAAAGGTCCGCGTCAGATCCGCGGCATAGTGTTCGTACTCGCAGCCGGCATCGATGAGCACCAGCTCTCCTTTGCGTAGTGCTGCGCGATTGTCGATGTAGTGCAGCACGCAAGCGTTGGCCCCGGAGGCAACGATGCTCGGGTACGCCGGCGAGCGTGCGCCGTTACGCATGAAGTGGTAGGTCAGCTCAGCTTCGAGGTCGAGTTCGTTCATGCCGGGCTGGCAGGCCTGCATGGCGCGGATGTGTGCCTGCGCAGTGATCCGCGCGGCTTCGCGCATCATGCTGAGCTCCTTGGCAGACTTGAACAGGCGGAGCTCATGCAGCAGATGCTTGAGGGAAACGAACTCACCCGGCGCTACTACGCCGCCGCTCTCGCGAGCGCGGATGTCGGTGACCCAATGCATGAGCTGCTTGTCGAATTCCGGGTACTCGCCAAGCGTGAGGTAAACACGCTCGCGGCCTTCCAGAAGGCCGGGCAGGATGTCACCCACGTCAGATACCGGAAACGCGTCGTCCACGCCGAGCATCTGGCTGGCTCGGTCCGGGCCTAGCCGTTCGCCGTTGTACGACTCATAGCGCGCATCACGCTCCTGGCAGAAGAGGATGGTTTCGCCGTGCTCACGCCCTGGCACCATGACCAGCAACGCGTCCTCTTCGGTGAAGCCGGTGAGGTAGTAGAAGTCGCTGTCCTGGCGGAACAGATAATCGACGTCGCGATTGCGCCGGCGCAGGGTAGCTCCAGGAACGATGGCGAGCGTCCCTTCCGGCAGCATCTCCATGAGACGTTCCCGCCGGCGGCGGAACTCTGACAACGGCACGTTCACTCGGTCTCTTCCCCGCCCGGAGCCAGCAGACTCATGACGCCCACCCGCACGTACTCGACCAGTTCAACCAGCTGACGTTCGGCTTCATCTCCCGCGTCGACGTCTGCATCCACAGCAGAGATGGCAACGAAATCGTCCAGCACCTCTGCTTCCAACTCGCTGAGGTCGGTGTCCGCAACCGCCCCCAGGCCCGCGAGAAAGGCTGCGCACCACTCGCCAAGGGCCTCCACCCGGGAAGCGACGTGCGCATCGTCCTCGGGCAGCAGCGGTGCAAAGCTGAGGTCATCGGCATCGAGCTTTGCGAGGCTCAGGGTGGCGAAGTCCTCGATGGCTTCGGCGCTGGTCACCGCATCAGCGCCCACGAGCTCGACGTAGTCATCCACTGAAAAGTGCACCCTACCATCGTCCAGCCCACTCGCCCGGACGTTACCCACCAGCATGCCGCACACGGTGCCGTGCAGTTCAGCGCTGGAGAGTTCTCTGGACGCGGCGAGGGCCGCGCTGGCAAGTTCGGTTGTCGACAAGTGTTCGGCCCGTGTGGAGAGGCGCTATGCTAAGCCGCACGCGCTTCACATGCACAGGAAATGTGCCAAAATGGCGCGGGAACTGGAGGCCACCTATGTCTTCGCACAGCATGTCTTCCTCGAGCTGGGAAGCACTCGAGCGCCGCGTGAATGAACTCATTGAGCTCACCGCGGTGCTGAGCAAGGAAAACCGCGCGTTGCGCGCGCAGCAGCACAACTGGACGGCAGAGCGGGCCAAGCTCATCGAAAAGAACGAACTTGCGAAATCGCGGGTTGAAGGGATGATCACGCGGCTGAAGTCGCTGGAACAGGATTGAGCCATTGGCAAAAGTCGTCACCATGACCGTGCAGATTCTCGGCAAGGATTACCAGGTGAGCTGCGCGGAAGACGAAGTAGACGATCTCACCTCGTCTGCTCGTTACCTGCACCGCAAGATGGAAGAGATAAAAGACGGTGGTCGGGTAGTCGGGCTCGACCGCATCGCGGTGATGGCAGCGCTGAACATCTCGCACGAGCTGCTTTCGTCGAGAAACCAGGCCGACACCATCGAGGGTGATATCTCCGGGCGCCTGAATGCGCTGTCGCACCGCCTGGATCTGGCGCTGGCCGAGCATAAGCAGCTCGAGCTGTAGCAGGCGGCTTTTTTTCAGCAGCCTGTCTTACGTCACAAGCGCGGCAAACGCAAGAAGACACCTTCGCGGAAATCTATATACTTTCTTTGTCGCCTGGGGTGTTCGCCAGCTAGGGTCGTCCTTGAGCCGTTATATTAACGTTAGGAGATTCTGGCGTCGGCCCCGGTGTGCAAACCCAACGAGGGTCCGTTCGCGGATTCCTTGGGTAGCCTTAAGGGTCGCACGGGTCTCCGCCCTGAGCCACAACGGTTCAGGGCAGCCTATGCAGCGGCACCGCCGGGCGACATACTTTCCCTCATGAGCCACGCCCTACGCAGCGCGATGCGTCGCCAACGCCGCGCACTATCCGACGCCGTTCAACAAGCACATGGACACGCGCTGGCGCGCCACCTGAGCCGCTCCGCGCTGCCCCTCCGGGCAAAGACTTTCGCGGCTTATGCAGCCGCCGATGGGGAGCTCAACCTGCACGAGTCGTTCATCCGGCTATGGAGCATGGGCAAACGCATTGTGCTGCCCGTGATCGATCCGTTGTCGAATCGCCTGTCGTTCTACGAGCATCTGCCGCACCGGCCCCTGCAGCGCGGTGCTTTCAACATCCTGGTACCACCGAGCGGCGCGATGCACGTGCCCACCCTGGCCATCGATGTGGTTCTGACGCCGCTGGTGGCGTTCGACGGGCTGGGCTCGCGTCTCGGCATGGGCGGCGGCTACTACGACAGGACCTTTGGCACTGTGCACCCGCTCCTGCGCCCATCGCTCGTAGGGGTGGCGCACAGCCTGCAGGAGTGCGAGGAGCCGATCGCGCGGCAACCATGGGACCTGCCGCTACAGGCGGTGCTGACAGAAATGGGGTACCGGCCTATCGGCTCTCACAAATAAATACTTGAATACGTATTCATATATATAAACAATGCGCTCCTCATAGTTCAGGAGCACACCCATGCCGATCACAGCCCTCACACTCAGCCTTACCTGGGGCTTCGTTCTGTTTATCCTGCGCACGATCATTCAGTACCTGCGCACGGGTTCTACCGGCATCAAGGGCTTCAAAGGCCGTGTCGGCTCCCTGCCCTGGTTTGCCGGTATTACAGCAACCGGCGGCATCAGTCTGACGTTCCTCTCCCCTGTCATCACTCTGTTCGATCTGCCAGGCGGTGGTGTGCTGTTTAGCCTGCCGACACTCCACCAAGCCGGCGCCAGCACGGCCGCGCTGGGTATCACCGCAGGCATCGCCGCGCAGCTCGGCATGGGCGCTTCCTGGCGGGTGGGCGTGGACGATGCAGAGCGCACGGCACTTGTCACCCATGGGATGTTCCGCTGGGTACGCAACCCGATTTTCACCAGCATGGGTATCTACCTCCTGGGATTGCTGCTGGTGCTACCCACCCCGGTGACGATCGTCGCAGCGGCGCTGTTCGCCGTCGGCATCCACCTGCAGGTGCGGTACGTGGAAGAGCCCTACCTGTTGCGGACTCACGGTGCCGAATACCGGCGCTACGCATCACAAACCGGTCGTTTTGTGCCTGGACTCGGTAAGCTGCGTTCGTCTTAATGGAGGCCTCACAGAGGAGTCCTGCATATGGCTGTAAGACGCATACTGCGCATGGGGCATCCACACCTGCGCCAGCGCGCCTTTGAGGTAGAAGACGCTTTCCTCGGCACGGAAGCCTTCGACCGCCTGCTCAACGATATGGAAGATACGCTGCACGACTACGGCGGCATCGGCCTCGCCGCGCCGCAGATTGGCGAGGGTCTGAGGTTAGCGATCATCGAGCTGCCCGGCGGACCAACCCGCTATGGAGAAATCGAGGCGGTGCCCCTCACCGTGTTCGTCAATCCGGTCATCGAAACACTGGAAGGCTCCACCGCCGGTTACTGGGAAGGCTGCCTTTCCGTGCCGGGCTTACGCGGCTTCGTCGAGCGCCCGCAACATGTGCTGGTGCGTTACACCGACACCGAAGGCACGGCACAGCAGCTCGAGCTAGAGGGGTTTCCGGCCACCGTCGTGCAACACGAGTTCGACCACCTGGACGGCGTGCTCTACATCGACCGCATCACCGACACCCGAAGGCTCGCATTCGAAGACGAGTTCGGCCGCTACATCGCCAACGCCTGACCCGTCAACCGGTGATCAGGCAAGGAAGAGCCGGTAGGCAGCGTTGCCGCTTTCTTCCCAGTAACGGTAGCCAATCTGCTTGAGAAACGCCTCGAGCGCCCGTCGCTCTTTGGACTGCCCGCGGAACCCAACCAGTACGCGACCCCAGGCCGCACCGTGATTGCGATAGTGGAACAGGGTGATGTCCCAGCGGCTGCCGAGCCCGTTGAGAAAACCCATCAGAGCGCCCGGGCGCTCTGGGAACTCGAATCGGTATAAGAGTTCGGGCGCGTCACCACCGCTTCGCCCGCCGACCATATGCCGCACGTGCAACTTGGCTGTCTCGTTGAGCGTCATGTCTTCCACCGCATATCCAGCACCCCGCAGGCGCTCGATGAGCGCCCGACCGTCCGCCGGAGTATCCACCTGGGCGCCAACATAGACATGCGCTTCGAAGACATCGGCCCTGCGGTAGTTGAACTCCGTGACCGAGCGTTTGCCGAGCGTACGACAGAAGCGCCTGAAGCTACCGGGCTTCTCCGGGATGGTGACGCCCAGCACCACCTCACGATGCTCGCCCACCTCCGCGCGCTCAGAAATATGCCGCAGCCGATCGAAATTCACATTGGCGCCGCTGACTACCGCCACACTCGGGCCTTGCGGGCCACGCGCTTCCACGACTTTCTTCAGCCCTGCGACACTGAGCGCCCCCGCCGGTTCGGCAATGGAGCGCATGTCGTCATAGAGATCTTTGATCGCCGCACAGATCTCGTCCGTGCTCACGGTAATCACCTCGTCGACGTAACGGCGACAGATCTTGAAGGTCTCCCGGCCGATCTGCGCTACAGAGACGCCGTCAGCAAAGAGATCCAGCGTTTCATACGGTAAGCGCACGCGTCTGCCGGCCGCCCTTGCTGCAGCCAGGCAAGCGGACCCCTCCGCTTCCACGCCGACGATGCGCACGTCCGGGCGCAGGTACTTCACATACGCGGCGATGCCGGAAATGAGCCCACCGCCGCCAACCGGCACGTACACCGCCTCCAGGTCGCCGCTGTGCTGATTGAGAATCTCCATGCCCACAGTGCCCTGGCCGGCGATCACCTCGGGATCGTCGTACGGGTGCACGTAGGTGAGCCCCTTTTCTTCGGCCAGACGATGGGCGTGCGCAGAGGCATCGTTGTAGGTATCCCCGTGCAGCACGATGTGTCCGCCATGACGCTTCACTGCGTTCACCTTGATGCTCGGCGTGTTGCGGCCCATGACGATGGTCGCGCGGCACCCAAGGGTCTTCGCCGCCAGCGCCACACCCTGCGCATGGTTGCCCGCCGATGCCGTGATTACCCCCCGCGCCCGCTCTCCGGCATCCAGATGCGCCATCTTGTTATAGGCACCGCGCAGCTTGAACGAGAACACCGGCTGGAGGTCCTCACGCTTGGCAAGCACCGGAGTGTCGAGCCGCTCAGATAGTACGTCCAACGTCTGCAATGGAGTGGTGCGGGCAACGTCATAGACGCGCGCCGCAAGAATTTTCTTGACGTAGCGTTCAAGCATCTGATTTTGTGCTCACCGGAGGCGCGCGCAGTATGAACCAAGACGAACTAAAACGCAGGGTGGCTGAAGCCGCCCTCGCTCACATCGAGCCGCTGCTGAAGCCCGACACGATCGTCGGCGTCGGTACGGGCTCCACAGCCAATTTCTTCATTGACGGCCTCGCAGCGATCCGCCACAAGTTCGACGCTGCGGTCGCCAGCTCCGAGGCGTCCAGCGCACGCCTGCAGGCCGGCGGTGTGCAGGTGCTCGCGCTCACCGCGGCGCGGGACGTGGCGGTGTATGTCGACGGGGCGGACGAAGTGAATGCAGCCGGCGAAATGATCAAGGGCGGTGGCGGCGCGCTCACTCGGGAAAAGATCGTCGCAAGCGCCGCCGATACCTTTGTGTGTATCGTCGACGAAAGCAAACAGGTCGACGTACTGGGCAGCTACCCCCTACCTGTAGAGGTGATCCCCATGGCGCGCTCCGTGGTGGCACGCGCACTGGTCGCTCTCGGCGGCACACCGGAGTTGCGTGAAGGTTTCACCACCGACAACGGCAACCTCATTCTCGACGTGCATGGCCTGCACATCAGCGAGCCACGAGCCCTGGAGCGCGAGATCAATGACATCGCCGGCGTAGTGTGCTGCGGCATCTTCGCCCGCCATAAAGCCGATACGGTGATCATCGCCGAGAGCTCCGGAAATATCGTCGTCAGGAACACACCATGAAGCACCTCCCGCAATATCTATCCGCCATACTCGTCATCCTGCTGGCCAGCTGCGCTCAGGAATCGAAGGTCGCCGGGCTCGCCGATGGCTGGAACGAGTTCTCGCCGGGAGGTACAACGAGCTGCTCCGACGGCTCGCCCTACCGCTTCTACGTGCGCCCGGGTGATGCGGACAAGCTGATGGTCTACCTGCAGGGCGGCGGCGCGTGCTGGTTCCGACAGAACTGCGACCCGGCAATGAAGCCCTCCTACACGATCAACCTCGACGGCCGGCATCCTGAGCAGGCAGATGGCGTGTTCAACTTCACCCGCACAGACAATCCGCTGCGCAATCACACCGTGGTGTATGCACCGTACTGCTCCGGAGATGTGCACCTTGGTGAAAGGGACACGAGCTACCCGCCCGTAAGCGGCGCGACCGAGCCCCTGACGGTGCGTCACCGCGGCTTTGCCAATATGCAGGCGGTCCTAGACTGGACGTTCGCCAACATCAGGCGCCCTGAAAGCATCGTCGTCGCAGGTTCCTCGGCGGGTTCCATCCCCTCGCCCTACTACGCCACACTCGTCGCACAGCACTACAGCGATGCCGACGTGTTGCAACTCGGCGACGGATCGGGAGGCTACCGTCGGGAGGTGAGCAACAACTTCCCCTACGAAAGCTGGAACACGCTGAAGGGTCTGCAGCGCACCCCGGCGTTCGCGCATCTCAATGATGACTCCTTCAGCTACGAGGCGCTCTACGTTGGCGCCGCAAAAGCAACCCCACGGATTCGTCTAGCCGCCTACGACGCGGCGGAAGATGACGTGCAGAAGCAGTTCCTGGCGCTGACAGGCGCCCGCGGCGTATCCCTGCGGGAGCTGATCCGCCTGAATCAGGCGGATATTCGCGCCGGAGCGCCCGGCTTTCGCTCGTTCATCGCCGGCGGCGCCAGTCACACGATTCTCGGCCGGGACTATTTCTACACCTTCAAGGTCGGCGATCGGACGTTTCGCGACTGGTTCGCCGATCTGGTGAACGGCGTTGCGGTGAAAGATGTCGCGTGTACAGCCTGCGAAGAAGCGGAGACGACAGGCGCCATCGCGGCTCCTTGACACGAAACAAGCGCAGGTACACCAGGTAGGAATCGCCCCGGTAAAGGGCGTGATAGAGACTAAAGCAGTTTTCCTGGATTCATGATGCCGTCCGGGTCGAACACTGCCTTCACGCCGCGCATGGCTTCAATCTCTTCATCCGATCGGCTGTAGCGCAGAAAATCCCGCTTCAGGAGACCTACGCCGTGTTCCGCCGACACGCTTCCCCGCCGGGCCTGCACCAGCTCGAACAGAGCCGGGCTGATGGCATGGCACTGCTCGTAGAAGCGCGCATCGCTCAGATCCGCAGGCTTGAGGATGTTCAGGTGCAAGTTGCCGTCGCCGATGTGGCCGTACCAGCACACTTCGAACTGCGGGTAGGCGCCGGAGACAAGCTCGCTCACATCTTCGAGGAACTCTGGTACGTCCTCAATGCACACGGACACATCGTTTTTGTAAGGGTGTTCTGGCGCCAGGCTCTCGGAAATGGCTTCGCGCAGATACCATAGTGAGCGCGCCTGCGCCCGCGTCTGGCTGAGCACGCCGTCCAGGACCACGTCTTGCGCGCAAAGCGCTTCAAACACCGCGAACACCTGCGCTTCAGCGCTCTGATCGAACTCCACCAGCGCGTAGAACGGCGCGGTCTCAGATAGCGGCCGCCGCACCGCCTTTTGGGCAATCACCTTCTGCAGGCACAGCTCAGAGAAAAACTCGAAGGCGCTGAGGTCCACCGCTGCGCGCAGGCGCTCGAGCGCGGCGAGCACATCGGCTAGGGTGCGCAACCCCATCACCAGAACGC
>JAUILW010000089.1 GCA_030432795.1 Gammaproteobacteria bacterium | reverse complement strand
GCATGGACTGCAGCAACGCAAACTGCGTGGCTGCCCGGTGCAGATTGTCACCGTGCTCGGCCACCTTGAAATACACATCTCCCGCCAGGTGGTCGGTGAGAAAACGCACACCCAACATGCCGGCAACATAACAGGGCGCCAGCACTAGCGCATCGACGTCCGGCGCACCGGCCGCGTTCGCTGGCACGAAAGGCGCAAAGCCCGTGGCCACGCCTTCGAAGAGATGCAGATCGAACATCTCGCCTCGCCCACAAGCACTGCGCGCCAGATCGCCAAAGTCCCACGCCCAGTGGCCCCACATGACGGTGTCCAGGTCGAGCACCGCGCACACCGCGTCCTGCTCGTCGAACAGCAGGTTGTTGACCTTGCAGTCGCCGTGGATCAGGCGGTTGGGCTCAGCAAAACGCTCGGCCAGCGGCAGCAGATCTGCAATGAGCGCATCCCACGGCTGCGCCTCCTGCCGCACCGCTTCGTAGGTCGCAAGGTAGGCACGCAGACGAAAGAAACCGCTAATGGGGTCCGCCCAGCGCGGACCGGGCAGGCTCGCGAGCTGTGCCTGAAAAGCACCGTACGCCGCCCCTGCGGCTTGCGCCTGGCCGCTGTTCTGCAGCGCCTCAAGGCTGCGCCCGGGCAAGAACTCCCACAACCGCCACACCTCGCCCGCCGCCTGGGCATAGGCGAGGCCTGCGCGCGTGGGCTCTAGCGTCGGCAGACGCAGCGCGCCAGGCACCGCGAAATGCTCCAGCACGCGTTGGATGTTCTGCATCACGCCCACCGGATCGGCAAACACCTGCCCACTCACACGCTGCAGCACGTGACGCTCGCCATTGAGCGCAACCAGGTAGCTGTCATTGATGTGGCCGGCGCCAAACGCCTGGCAACTATCCGGCGCCTGCCAGAACTGCCGAAGGATCTCCTGCGGGGTCATCGCAACCGCTGCACCAGATGCAACACCACGGCCGGCATGTACTCACCGTAAGGCCGATACAACGCCTGCAGGGCCTCCACCGCATCCGCCCGGGACCGCGCGCCATCCAGGCACTCCAACACTACGCCACAGGCCGCGCGGATGGCCTCGATTACCGGCTGCAGCTCCCCATCCGTGGGCGCCGATGCCTGCTGCCAGCGCCGGCACCGCTGGGCCAGCGCCGCATCGTCTTCGCCCAGAACGACGCGCGCCGCCAGGCTTTCCGGCGGCAGCTGATCCACCGGGCGGTTCAGCGGCGTGTCGGCATCGTAAGGTCTCGCCTGGGGCATCTCTTCGCCGGCGATACGTGCGTTGAGCGCTATCTCGCCGAGCAGGCGCCCGTACCACTTGACCGGCTCGCACAACGCCAGCAGCTCATCCTCAACGCCGAAGTCACACCACGCCGGCCAGCGATCGCGCAGCGCATCCATATCGGTGATCGACGCGGGCGACCATAGCCGCTCTGCCACAGCGGGCAGGCGCGACCAGAGCCTGGCGGGCAGCGTCGCATCATCCACAAGCTCACCCCAAAGGCAGGCTTCGCCGCCGAGCAACCGCCCCGGCGACGACGCCTGCGGTGCTGTGATGTCTTTGCGCCAGCCCAGCGTCCAGGCCAGCCCCTCGGAGACGTGCGCCAAGCGGGGGTCCTCCCGCAGGCGATCCTCCGCCAGCATGAGTTCCTGCTCAGGTGCCGCCGGGTCATAGGCGTAGTGCACGTCGGCCGGGTAGAAGAGGTCCAGGTAGTAGCCGGCGGAAACGATACAGTCGGCGCCTGCCGCCAGCGCCGGATCACGCGTGGTCGCACCTCGCCAGTTCTGCACCGTGAGATCCGCTGGCATGTCCGGGTGCAACACTTCGTCCCAGGCGATGGCACGGCGTCCGAGTGCGCGCAATGCATCTACCACATCGCCGGTAAACCACGCCTGCAGTGCCCGCGCATCCGCAAAATTCCGCTGCTGCATGAACGCCTGCACGCCCGCATCGCTATCCCACCAGCCGCTGCTCACCTCATCGCCACCGATGTGCACGTAGGGGTCGGGAAACACCTGCACGATCTCCGCCAGCAGCGTACGCACCGCGGCACGCACTTGCGGGTCGGCTACGTTCAGGCACCCCGGATGCACGCCAAAGCGACGCACCGGCTGCACACGCTGCGTGCCCCATTCGGGATAGGCAGCAAGCCAGCTCGTCACGTGCCCCGGCACGTCGATCTCGGGCAGCACCCGCACTCCACGATCTGCAGCGACCGTTACCAGGCGCGCAAGATCTTCCGCCGTGTAGCATTGCGAGCTGGCAAGCGCCGGGAAAGCAGTGCTGGCAAAGCGGAAACCCTGATCGTCTGTGAGGTGCAGGTGCAGCACGTTGAGCTTGAGCTGCGCCATGCCTTCGAGCACGCCCTCGAGCACGTCTAAGGAGAGAAAGTGGCGTGCCGGGTCCAGCAGCAGGCCACGCCAGGGGAAACGCGGCGCATCTTCGATGCGGCAGCAGGGCAGGCTGTCACCCTCCCGCAGCTGTTCGAGGGTGGTCAGGCCGCAGAGTGCGCCCCAGATGGTGGGCGCACGAAGAGTAATGCCTGAGCTGCTCACCTCGAGAATATAAGACTCATCCGCGTCTGGCTGCGGGTAGTCGCTGGCAGAGGTCCACTCCACCAGCAGGTCGTCGCCCTGCGGCAGGCCGAGCCTGGCCTGCACCCGCGATGCGTGCGGGCCGCGCAGCACCGCACTGCGCGGCGCAGGGACACGGCCGTCGTGCAGGTGCATGTTGGCAGGCATCGGCAGAACTTGAGGCATGCCCGGCATAATGACACCATCCGCGCTCCCACCAAACTGCGAGTACCCATGGAAATCAAGGAACGCATGCGCGCGGTGCTCGCCGCCGAGGCTGCCGCCATCGCCGCCGTCGTGGTCGACGATCAGTACGAGCAGGCCGTGCGTCTGATGGCCGAATGCCCCGGCAAGATCGTCACCACCGGCATTGGCAAAGCTGGCCATATTGCCAGGAAGTTCGCCGCCACCCTGTGCTCCACGGCAACCCCCGCGGATTTTCTGCACCCCGCTGAAGCCGCCCACGGCGACCTCGGGCTGCTCGGCACCAGCGACGTGATGATCGCGTTCTCCACCAGCGGCAAGAGCACCGAAGTGCTGGAGGTGTGCGAGCTCGCCAAGCACATGGGGGTGTCGCACATCATCGGCGTCACTTCACACCCCGATTCCGATCTCAGGCGCTATTCCGATGTGGTGCTGGACATGGGGGAGATCGTCGAGCCCTGCCCCTTGGGCCTCACGCCGAGCAGCACCATGGCGGTGATGCTCGCCATCAGCGACGCCGTGGCGCTGGCGCTGCTCGAACATAAAGGGGTGACGCGGGAAGACTATGGCTTGCGCCACCACGGCGGCTATCTTGGCCGTGCCGCGCGCACGGACAATCTGCCTACTCAGGGGTAATGGTCAGCACCTGGCCCGGGTCCTGCGCTGCAAAGCCCTGGCGGGCGAGCAACCCACCGGCGTAGGGCCGGGGCACCACCACGCGCCGCCCGCCGCGGGACTCAGATACACCGATGGCGTGGCCCACCAGCCAGCTGCCAAGCCCACGATTGCGAAACGCCGGCGCCACCGCGAGCGCATCGAGGCAGAATGTCTGCGCGTCCAGCTGGCTTAAGAGGTACACACCGATCACCTGCCCCGAGTGCTTGGCCACGCGGATGAACGGCTCGTTTGAGAGGTTCGCTACCCGCTCAGGATCCGCACCCGCGTCCTCCAGAAGATCGTATGGAATCTCTTCCGCGTACGGATAGTAAATACTCACTTCTTTACTGAGAAACCGGTTCATGCCCGTGCTTTCCAGAACTGCCACCAGGGGCGAGAAGACGGCACTTTACCGAGCAGCCTGGCCGTCAGCCACGCACCACTTCGCTCGTAAAGCCACCACTCGTTTTCTACCTCATAGAGCGACTCACCCAGCTCGGCTTTCGTCTCCTGACGGAACGCGTCGTAGTGGGTGCGGGCGAACTGCTGGCCGCGCTCAGTGAGCACCCGGTCCGACAGTTCGCCACCGCAGGTGACGATGAAGAGCTCGCTGGGCGCAATCTCGCGGAACCGAGCGCGCACAAGCACGCGGCTGAAGTCGTTCTCGAAGTGCTCATCCAGGAGCTGCATGTTGGCGCACCAGGCGAGGAACTGGCCCGGCAACAGCGCCGCTTTATCGATGGACCCGGCTTCGGCGAGGTACGCATCCACGCTGTCGATGATCACGCGGCAGCCAGCGCCCGCTCGAGATCGTCGAGCAGGTCCTCTTCCGACTCGATCCCTACACTCAGGCGTATGAGCGTGTCAGTGATACCGAGCGATTCGCGCACCGCCTGCGGCACGCTGGCATGGGTCATGATCGCCGGATGCTCGATGAGCGACTCCACGCCACCGAGGCTCTCCGCCAGCGTGAACACCTGCACCGATTCCAGAAAGCGGCGGGCATGACCGAGGTCTCCCTTCAGCTCCATCGCCACCATGCCGCCAAAACCGCTCTGCTGGCGGCAGGCGAGCTCGTGCTGGGGGCAGCTGGCCAGGCCCGGGTAGATCACCCGTTTGACCTTCGGGTGCGATTCCAGAAAAGCGGCCACCGCCTTGGCATTGGCTTCATGGGCGCGCATGCGCACGGCCAGGGTCTTGACGCTGCGCAGGCACAGATAGGCGTCGAAAGTGGCCTGAATGCCACCGATGGCATTGGAGAGAAACGCCAGCCGCTCGGCCAGCGCTTCGTCGTCGGTGACCACCAGACCGCCCACCAGATCGGAATGGCCGTTGATGTACTTGGTGGACGAATGCAGCACCAGATCCGCACCCAGCTCGATGGGCCGCTGGAAGTAAGGGCTGAGGAAGGTGTTGTCCACCATCACCTGCACGCCATGCGCATGCGCCACGTCAGCCAGCGCGGCAATGTCCACCAGCTTGAGCAGCGGGTTGGTGGGGCTCTCCAGCCACAGCAGCCGGGTGTTGGGCTTGATGGCCGCCTCCAGCACCGCCGGGTCCGACAGATCCAGATAGTCGAACTGGATGCCGTGGGGCTTGAACACCTGCTCGAACAACCGGTACGTGCCGCCGTACATGTCGTCGCAGCACACCACATGGTCGCCGTGCTGAAGCAGGTGCATCACCGTCGTCGCACCCACGCATCCCGACGCGAAGGCAAAGCCAAAACGCGCACCTTCCAGGTCAGCCAGACAGGCTTCGTACGCCGCGCGGGTGGGGTTATGCGAGCGGCTGTACTCCCAGCCCAGATGCTCACCAGGCGTGCGCTGCGCGTAGGTGGAGGTGAGATACACCGGTGGCACGACGGCGCCGGTCACCGGGTCCGGGGGTTGCGCGGTGTGGATCGCGCGGGTTTCGAAACCGTGTTTTCTATTCATGGCTTACAGCGCCTGTGCAGGGCACGTTGGATGTCGAGCCGGGAGGATACACGCTGCTCAGCGCGCGTCACCCCGCAGGCCGCGCACGAGCTCCTCGAGGTGCGACGCCGTGGCCTGCATCGCCGGCACCGCGGGGGCGGCAACGATGTCCACCCGGCTCCAGATGCGCCGGAAGGGCTTGGAGAACACGCCTTCATGGTGGCTGAAGAAGCTCCCCCACAGTCCTTTGAGTGCCATGGGCACCACCGGCACCGGCGTCTCGCTCAAGATGCGCTCGATACCTGGCCGAAAGCGCTGCATCTCACCGTCTCGGGTGAGCGCGCCTTCGGGGAAGATGCACAGCAGATCGCCGGCGGCCAGGCCCGCGCGAATCTGTGCAAACGCCGCCTCATAGGCCGCGGCATCCTCCGAGCGCCCCTGAATGGGGATCGCCCGGCTGGTGCGGAAGACGAAGTTGAGCACCGGAATATCGAAGATGGGCTTGAACATGATGAAGCGCACGGGACGGCGAACGGCGCCCGCCAGCAGCAGCGCGTCCACGAAGGTCACGTGGTTGCATACCAGCACCGCCGGCCCTTCGTCCGGAATGTGCGCAAGACCGTCATGGCGCACGCGGTACATGCTGTGGCTTAGAAGCCACACGAGAAATCGCATGGCGAACTCCGGCACCGTGTAGAAGATGAACGCCGACACCGCCACGTTCATGACGATCAGCGTCAGCAGAAGCTGCGGGATGGTGAACCCCGCCCCCTCGAGAAACGCAATCGCCAGCACCGCCGAGGTGACCATGAACACCGAGTTGATGACGTTGTTCACCGCGATGATGCGCGCACGCCTGCTTTCAGGGGTGCGCAACTGGATCAAGGCGTAGAGCGGCACGATGAACATGCCGCCGAAGAAACCGATCAGGGCGAAGTCGACGAGCACCCGAATGGCGCCATCGCTGGCGAGAAAGCCAAGCCATTGCACAGGCGCGCTGCTGTCGAACTGCGTTAACGCAAAGAAGAGATCCAGACCCGCGAGCGAAAGACCAAAGGCACCCATCGGCACGATGCCGATTTCCACCTTCTGCCCGCTGAGACGCTCACAGGCAAGCGAACCCAGAGCGATGGCGATGGTGAACACCGCCAGTATCAGGGTCACCACGGTGGTGCCGCCGCCCAGATTCAGCCGGGTGAGGTTGGGAATCTGTGCAATGAACGCCGAGCCCAACAGCCAGAACCAGGAGATGCCGAGAATCGACAGAAAAACCGTGCGGTTCTCTCTGGCCATGCCGACCATGCGCCAGGTCTCTCGGGCGACGTTCCAACCCACCGCCAGATCGGGCTCCGTGGCTGGCGCCAACGGTATGAAGCGGCTCGATGTATAACCGACCAGCGCCACCATGACGACAAACACGCTCAGAAACAGGCTGACGTTGTCGAGCCCGGCAACCACGCCGCCGGCTATGGTGCCGAGGAGAATGGACACGAACGTACCCATCTCGATCTGCGCGTTGCCACCCACGAGCTCCGACTCATGCAGGTGTTGCGGCAGGATGGAGTACTTGAGCGGCCCGAAGAAAGCGCTCTGCGTGCCGAGCAGAAAGAGCACCGTCAGCATGAACGGCACGTTCTGCGAGTACACCGCCAGCGCGCCGAGTAGGGCGATGAGGATCTCGCACACCTTGATGATGCGGATCAGCCGCGACTTCTCGTACTTGTCAGCGAGCTGCCCGGCCAGCGCTGAGAACAGAAAGAACGGCAGAATGAACAGCCCCGCCGCTGCGTTGACGAACGTGTTGACGCTGTCCGCCGCTACCAGCCCGCCGTAGACGAACATCAGCGTCATGGCGTTGCGGAACAGATTGTCGTTGAACGCACCGAAGAACTGCGTGAAGAACAGCGGCGCGAAGCGACGCTGGCGAAGAAGCTGGAACTGGGACGCATCCGCTTCGCTGTTGATCTGGGGTGCGCTCACCAGCATCCTTCGAGTGGGTAAACTTCAAGTGTATCTACAGTTGCTGCAAGAAGGGACAGCCGACATGGACGAGGGAACCATCCGCTTCGCATACAACCTGACAGCGCCGACCAGCGATCTGCTGAGTGCGGAATCGTTCGCAGCGCTTGCTGCCTGGCGCTCCATGCTGCGCGACCTGCACGTCCTCGGGCAGGACACCAACCGCTACGGGGGCTTCGGGTTCGGCAATATCAGCATGCGCGAGCCGGACTCCCCCTCGCTCGTCATCACCGCAAGCCAGACCTCCGGCGAAGCCAGCTTCGGCGCCGATTCCCTGACCCGGCTCGACGCGGTGAACTTCGATCGCTTCTGGGTGGAAGCCGTGGGTCATCAGCCACCATCCTCCGAAGCACTCACTCATGCCATGGTCTACGCATCCGATGCGCGGATCCGCGCGGTACTGCACGTGCACAGCCCTGCCATCTGGCGGCACGCCGAAGCCCTGGCGTTGCCCTGCACCGACGCGCAGACTGCCTACGGCACGCCCGCCATGGTGGGTGCGGTACAGGAACTGCTTACCAGTCAGCAGACCCGCCCACTGGTGTTTGTCACACTCGGCCATGAAGACGGTGTGTTCGCCTGTGGCGCCGATCTGCAACTTGCAGGTACCCGGCTGCTCGCTGTGCTGGCACGCGCCCGCCAATTGGAGCTTTCCCCATGACCGTACCCGAAACCATCCTCTGGAAGCAGCAACGTCTGCAGCTGCTGGATCAGCGCGTGCTGCCAAAGCAGGTGGAATATCTCCACATCAACAGCCTCGCTGAGGCCGTGACAGCTATACGCACGCTGGCGGTACGCGGCGCGCCAGCCATCGGCATCGCCGCCGGCTACGCGTTGGCGCAGAGCATGCGCGATGTGCAACCCTCGGCGTTCGCCGAAACGCTCGAGGCGAACGCCGCTACGCTGATCGCCGCGCGACCCACGGCAGTGAATCTGCGCTGGGCCGTCGACAGGCTGCGCGACACGGCTCAACGTGATCCCACATACGAGGCGCTGTGCCGCGAAGCAGAGGCGATCGACGCAGAAGACCGCAACCAGTGCCGTCTGATCGGCGAGCACGGCGCGGCGCTCATCGGCAGCGGCGCCAACGTGCTTACCCACTGCAACGCGGGTTCGCTTGCGGTGTCGGCCCTCGGTACCGCCACTGCCCCCATTTATCACGCACACGCACAGGGTACGCCGGTACACGTCTGGGTGGACGAAACGCGGCCGCTGCTGCAGGGCGCGCGCCTCACCGCCTGGGAGTTGGCCGCAGCCGGCGTGCCGGCAACCCTGATATGCGACAACATGAGCGCCACGGTGATGGCGCAGGGCAAAGTGGACCTGGTCATCGTGGGGACCGATCGCGTGGCCAGAAACGGCGACGTGGCGAACAAGATCGGCACCCTGGGAGTCGCCATCCTCGCCCGCCACTTCGGCATCCCGTTCTACGTGGCGTGTCCGTCATCCACCTATGACAAGCACACCGCCACAGGCGCCGACATTCCCATCGAGGAGCGCGATGCCTCCGAAGTGCGCGGTGATCACGCCGCTGATGTTGCGGTATTCAACCCCGCGTTCGATGTCACGCCCGCGCAGCTCGTTACCGCCATCATCAGCGATCGCGGCGTGGTGCACGATCCCGACGAGACCCGCCTGATGGCGCTGTTCGGCTGATGCAGCGTCAGTGGGTAGTCTGCGGATACACTCGCGGTACGCGGGCGAACGGCTGCACCCAGGGGGAATCGCAACCGCCGAAGGCGACATTGGCAAACCCAAGGCTCATCAATTCCCGCACCTCGGGTTTGCGTGCAGCCGGCACGTCCACCATCACCAGATAGCCGCCTGAAGCGATGTGATCGTGAAACTGCGCGAGCTTGTAGTTCTCTCGCGACAACCCAACCATGCCCCCCTGCCAGGCGCCAAACAGCGCGCCCACCAGTGTCAGCAAGGCAATCGCCGGCAGATCGAAAGCGAAGCCGAGCGCACCGCGCTGCGCAAGCCACCAGGCAACCACACCAAGCAGGCAACCTACCGCGGCGCCGATGACAGCAAAGCGGGCGCCACTGTGCAGCAGGTCCAACTGCTGGTAGGTAGTCGCCGCATGCAGATCGTGACGTATCAGGCCTGCTTCATCCCGGGATACGACGTGAAAGTTCCAATCGGTGATGCCCTCCGCGTGCAGGCGTTCGGATATGGCGCGGGTGGTGTCGATGTCATCGACCAGATAGTAGAGTCGCCGCATAGATTCCCCTCCATGTGCGAATCTTTTGATCATACGCCGCCTGCTTCCCGGTGCTTAGACGAATTCTCTCTATCACGCCAAGGCGCTATGCTCACGCCGTATGAGTAGATACCGTCCACCCGCTGCAAAGTCCTCGGCCTACATTACCGTGGAAGGGCATGACCGTCTGACAAAGGAGCTGAAACAGCTCTGGAAGGTCGAGCGGCCGGCGCTTACCGCGCGCATCAGCGCGGCCGCAGCCAATGGCGATCGCTCGGA
>JAUILW010000088.1 GCA_030432795.1 Gammaproteobacteria bacterium | reverse complement strand
TTTGCGGCTGTTCTGTCGAGGTGAGACAGCAATCGTTGACGACCTCAGTGAGTACGATGAGATCGGTGTCAGCCGGTTGCTGCCCATACCCACCTATCAGATTGACCGTGGCCGATTGGAGAACGCCTTGGCCCACCGGTGCGCGGAGGATGGTATCCGCATCGAGCATGAAACAACCGTCACAGACTTTTCTCTCGACGGACCTCTACGGCGGGTGACCACGCGCCGCGGCGAATTCCTTGGCCGGTATCTCGTCGATGCGACAGGTCGACGGGCCATGCTGCGCCGTGGTCTTGGGTTGGAACGTGATGTGCGGCATCGAAACGAGGCTGTGTGGTTTCGTGTGAGTGGTGCTGTCGACATCGATGCCATGAGCAACAACTCAAGCTGGCTCGCACGTTGCGAGGGTACACCCCGACGTCTCAGTACCAACCACTTCACCGGCCCCGGTTACTGGGTTTGGGTGATTCCACTCGCCTCGAACGCAACCAGCATTGGTGTGGTTTTCGACCCATCCCTGCTTGCTCGATCACAGGTTGCCACGCACAGCGCATTCATGCGCTGGTTGGCCGCGGAACATCCCTTGCTGGCCGTTGCCCTGGAGGGCGCGGAGCTCATGGATTTCCATCGTATGGATGGCTACTCGGTGGGGTGCAGACAAACGTTTTCGGAAGAAGGCTGGATGATAACTGGCGATGCGGGCAATTTTGCAGACCCCTTCTACTCTCCTGGCGGCGACTTCATTGCGCTTGGTAACACGTTCATCACCGATCTGATTACCAGCAATGCGCCGCCTTCGGTGTGGCAGCAACACCAGTCAAACTTCAATGCGTTCTACGCCAGCACCATCGGTTTGTACCGTGGCCTCTATGGCGGGTTCGGCCACCGTGACTTCATGGTAGCGAAGACTATCTGGGACTACGCCTATTACTGGGGGGTGTTGTCCAAGCTCTACTTCAGCGGGCGTATGCTCGATACCAGATTCATGCTTCAGGCGCGCCAGGTGCTGCAGAAGGCCTACACGATGAACGGCGCGGTTCAACAACATCTTCGCCGACTCGCCGCATCGTCGGCGCGCGTTGGTGGCACGGGAAGGTTCTACGACCACCATGACATCGGATTCTTTCACGAATGGAAGCAGGACCTGTTGACTGGTGCGCCTGAGCTGGATGGCGAACGCCTGCGGTGTAACGTTGCCACCCTTGCTGAAGTGAAGTGCCTGGTGGAGCAGATCATCGCAGCAGCGGGACGAAACGAAGCAGCGCTACGGCTGGGCGATTTCGATTCGCGTATGCGCGCGACCGTAGCGCGATAACAGGTATACACACAGAACGCCGATCAGAACCGTGCCGCCAATCTGTCGCAGCACGGGCACCGAAGACAGCGCCAGCATGCCGAAAACCAACGCGCTGGATAAAGCGCAAAGGCTGACCGCGTCATTGGTTTCCGATGCGGCAGTTTCATTGCCCAGGCGGCGAGACATGAATAGCGTATAGTCGAGGCCGAGCCCGGCCACCAGCACCAGGGCCATCAGAGCGAACAGAGACAAACCGTCCGACATGAAGCTGCTGATTGCAGCGGCAAGTGTCACCGCCGCAATCAAGGTACCTGTACACCAGCACCAGCGTACGAAATTTCTCGTTGCCAGCAGGAGGAGCAGGGCAATCAACCCGCCCGCAATAGCCAGCGTAGCAGTCAGATCCGCGCGATACTGTCGCACCAGCGTTTCAGAGGCTGCCTTCAGATCGATCAGGCTGTCAGGTACTGCCTGTCGTAGTGCTTCGATGTCGGATACTCCGCGCAGAAACACGACGCTGCGCCAGCCGCCCTCTGTTCTCCCCAGCAGTCGATTGGTTAATGGGGCCAGTGTGCTTGTTGCAAGGGTATCCAGGGTCAACAGCTCGCCCGACTGCTGCATTTCGTCCACTGCTTTGTGATACTCCCTGAACGCGTCGGCGGCGAAATTGTCGCGCGCGATTGCGGGATTCAGTTGGTTTTCGGCCAGCGCAGCAAGCCGCTCTCGTTGTGTAGCTGCGCTTGGCAGGATCGTGGTCGCGCTCTGGTAGCCCTCCAGTATGCCGAGGGTCTGGAGGGCTTCCAGTCTGGACTCCAATTGCTCGGTGGCTTGCAGGCTCTGCTCAAGGGTGTGCTCTTCGATCAGCATCACATAACGCAGATCGAGCGCCGAGGTTGCACTACGCAGCTGACGATCCTTCGCCATTGTCTCCTCAGGGAGCGGTGTCAGGCGGCTGAGGTCGTTGCTGTCCGGCGGTGCGCACCACAGCAATACGCCTGCTACTGCTGAAGCTGCCATCCAGGGCAGGTGCCGGACCGGTGCGGCGGAGCGGCGTGACAAATCGACAAGTACTGGTTCGGGACGCAGTACCCAGGTGGCGAGCGCCGCGCCCAGCAGGCCGCTCACAGTAAGCACGCCAAGTTGTGCAATACCCGATGTGCCGCTGAACGCGAAGGCGCCGTAGGCGAGTAGTGTGCTGGTGATGCCAAGGCCCAGCGTCGGCCATATACGCTCCGAAGGGCTGTGCGCGAAGGCATGAAGCGGGTAGTCGATAGCGATGCCGAGCAGCGTAAACCCAAATGCGAGCGTGATGCCATGCACGGCGTCGAAAAGCAGTGCTATCGCGAAGAACCCGGCGGAAGCAGCCACGCATAGCGGTGCGCCGATGCCGATTGTGACGGCGGCAGAGCGAAAGCGAAGGTAAATCAATGTTGCCAGGGCAAGGCTTGCGAGAATGGAGTAGAACGTGCTCTCCGATCGCACGGTGGCCTGCAAATCGGCGGCATACACCGCACTGCCAAGCAGCTCGGCGTCAGACGGAATCGCTGCACGCAACTGTGCTACGAGCGTGGCCTGTTCACCGGGATTGAACGCATCGACCTCGGCGCGCAAAGCGACGATGTCTTCAGGAATGTCACTCACACTCGCCAGGGCTTCCATGACCTGCGCCAGACACAGCTGTGGATCCGCGCCGATGAGGCGCATGAGTGATTCATCTGCGATCAACAGGTCCTGCAGACGTGCATTCAACACGTCTTGCCACTCGGCTTCCGAGTCCGGCGCGTCGCACAACAGTAGACGATGACGCCACAGTGGCTGCGGGATGTCTTGAATATCACCCGAAGCGATGTCGTCCTCCAGCAGGTGCACACCCTCAATCTGCCTGAGCCGGCCGCTGACCTCTGCGCGTTTAGAGCTTTCCGGGAGTTGGACGAAGATGAGCTGTGCACCGGGATCCTGCCCTAGCGATTCCACCAGGTACTGCTGGCCGGCGTCCGACGGGGCCGGCAGGAAGTCACCCAGATCGTAGCTCAACACGATGTGCTGGCTGCCGATAACTGCCAGGGCTGTGCTCAGTGCCAGCAGTGCGAAGACCCGGACTGTGATGCTCATGGGAGGATGCGCAACTCGGTGTGACGCTGATCGGCATGAATGGCTGTGAGCATCAACAGCCTCGAACCCTTCCCAGCAAGCTCGATCCGCGTGAGCTTTCTCTGCACAGTTTTGGCGCGGGGCGTCAGAGTGACCCGCCAGCCAGCTTCGGCGACTTCCTCGGAAATGACGAAGTGCTGTTCCAGGCGGTCGAAGTTGCCGGTGAGAAGCGCCGATGTGGCAATCAATGACAGGTGGGCGGCCCGGTTGTCGTACAGGCGAGCCTGGCGTTGGCGGGTTTTGCCGTTGCGCACACGCTCCAGGTACAGCCTGTCTTCGGTCAATCGCCGCAATTCCTGAAACGGTTCTCTCACCTCCATAACCAGGCTGCCGTCGGTATCGATGCGCAGCACGCCCTGCTGGGTGATGGGCCTGGCAAGCATGGCGTTGGTGGTAGTCTCGCTGTAAGGCACCTCCTGCCCCACGGGAAAGTGCAGACGGTCGAGAACCCCGGCAGCTGCGTTCCCGGCGGCGCAAAGCCACACGAGCAGTAGGCTAGCGACGGCTTTCATCAGGCTTCGCCCAGAAGTCGAAGAAGTTAAACCAGCCGTAAGGCGCGGCCAGCACGTGATGTTCCAGACGCTGTACATACGTGGCCAGCAGTTTCTGAAGCTCCGCGTCACGCTCACTACGAGACCAGCGCACGCTCTCTGCGAGTACCTCGCAGTGCACCTCGTAGCCAGAGTCGGTTATCCGGCAAAACGTGCCGATCACTGGTGCTTTGAAGGTGTTGGCGATCAGGTAAGGGCCGATAGGGAACGTTGCCGGTGCGCCGAGAAATGATTGTTCCAGAACCCGGTCGCCTTGCCGGTAGCGATCTGCAAGAAACCCTACCCAGTCGCCGTCCTTGAGTGCTGCGGCAATATCCAGCCCCAGGGCTACGGCACCCTGTTCGGAATCGATCACCGGGCGCCAGGCATCCGGCTCCACTTCCTGCATCAGCTCCACGAAGCGTGCATTCACCTGCTTGTCGAGCACGATGCGCAGGTTGATACCGCCGTGTAACGGGCCTTTCAGTCGAGCGGCTTCGAAGGAACCGAAGTGTGCCGCGAGAAACACGCCCGCGTGCCCACCGGACAGCACCGATGCGAACCGCTCATCCAGGACGAAGCGCACCGGAATATCCTCATCATGCCCGGCTAGAATAAAAAAGCGATCAGCGGTGACCTCGGCGAATCGGAGAAAGTGTTGAAAAACCATCCGCCAACCCGGGCGATGCCCAAGCGCTCGAGCCAGATATTCTCGGGACGCTCGTCGCTCCGGCCCGCGCACCAGCATGAAATACAGGGCCACGGGTTTCAGAAGTGTGAACAGCGTTCGGCGACCGAGATGACGGGCAACCCACATCAACAACCTCAAACCGCTGCTGCTGCCAGCCTCCGGACGCGCCTGCCAATGCTGATCCGCCTCAGCCATTTTGTTGCTCCACCAGCGCTTTGAGCTGTGCCCGCGTGAGCTTGCTGGTTGCGCTGCGGGGCAGGCTCTGAACCAGTCGCAACGGCCGCGGCAGAAACACGGGGTCGATTCGCCGGGCCAGTTCGGCGCGGATGACCGAAACCTCGCACCCTGGTGCCACCGCCAGGGCGGCTAACCTGCCTGAGTCGGCCAATCCCAGAGCTACCGGATCGTAGTAAACAGCATCCTGCACACCCGCGATACTGAGCAGGGTGGTGTTGAGATGCGCCAGCGATTCGCGCTTCCCGCCAATCTTGACGATGTCGCTTTCACGGCCGACTAGGCGAAAGCGCTGCGCATGAGCAGCAACGAAGCGGTCGCTAAGCGTAACCGGCTCCGGTAGTTCGGCTGCCTTCACCTGTGTAATGTCGTGCTCCTGCGCTACCTGGAAAGTCGGGAAGAACTGCCAGGTGTCCTCCTGGCCGGGCAGACGGCTCGCCAGTGACCCGACCTCGCTGCAGCCGTAGATTTCGAGGACGCGCGTTTGCAGCCGTGCCTCTATGTCGCGCACCAGCTCCTCCTCGACCGGTGCGGTGGCCGACAGCGTCGCTGTCACTGACGGAAGGCTGCGGGCCGCCCGCAGCAACGCCCGGAGGTGTACCGGTGTGCTCACCAGCACGGATGCTCCAGCATAGCTCTCGATAGCCTTGATGATGTCCTGGGGGAAAAAGTCCGCACCGCTGTAAAAGGCCATTGGCGCTACGGTGGGCAGGAGCATCGCCCATTCGAGCCCGTACATATGCCAAGAGGGTACCGTGGCTACCAATTGGCGTTCGTTTTCGTCCATTTCCGGGACAACCCCGCCAAGCGCGGCGCGATGCTGGTGTCGCCAACTGCTGAGCATGTGCCAGGTTTTGGCGTGCGCGCTGGGCTGTCCGGTGCTGCCGGAAGTGAACGCTACGGCAACAGTCTGCTGCAATGGTAGTTGGGGTGCCTTGTCCTCGCCCTGCGCTGCGGCATTCAATGAGACGCAATGATCGACGTCGGCAGTGTCGCTGTCTCCGAGTACGAGGGTGTTTGGATAATCGTGGCGCAGCCTTGCGATCGCGCTCTCGGTCTGCTGGCTCGGCAGCAGGTTGATCTGCGCGCGCAGGCAGGCGGCGAAAAATGTGACCGTAAAGGTGTAGCGATCGCGGCAGAGGTTGATCACATGGTCGGCGTTAGGCAGCGTTGCGGCCACGTGCCGCACGTCGGCGTGAAATGCGTTCACGCTGACGGCTCTGCTGCCAGCGACCGCAATCGTGGCGCCGCCGCGTCGTTCCGTGAGCGGTGCGTGGGTCAGGCCGCTGCCTCTTGTGTGACGTATGCCGTCAGATTGGCCAGTGTGGCAAAAATCTCGCGAGTATTCTCGTCTTCCGCGGAAAGCTGGACATTGTAGGTCTCGGAAATGGCGACGGCGATTTCCAGGGCGTCGATGGAGTCCAGAGCCAGCCCCTCGTCGGAGAACATAACGGCCTGCGGATCGATTTCGGACGGTTCCACATCCTCGAGGTTGAGCACCTCGACGATCAGTTTGGCCATGCGGGCCTGTTCAGGTGTCTGCGACATGGGCTTGCTGCCTTTGATTTTGCAGCGAATTGTCTTGAATCAAGGGGGGCTTTTCAATTCGGCGCTGCGAACACAGCTTCCAGCTCCACCAGCAGGTCGCTGCGGCACAACGCGCTGTGCAGCAGTGCAGGCTTGGGGAAGCCGGGGAAAGTTGTGGAGTAAGCTCTCAGGCAAGCCTCCTGATCCTCAGCATGGCGCAAGTAACAGCGCACTGCTATGGGTTTCAGGTGGGGATAGAGTGCGGCAAGGCTTGCTACATTGCGTGCGGTCTCTTCCAGTTGCTTGGCCAGGCAGTCGGCATGCCGGGTTTCATGATTGACGATGCTGGCGGTGCCTGAGAGCAGATACAGCTCCTGGGAACCGCTGCGCATGTAGGTTGCACGTGCGAAACTCGGCGCTCTAGGTCCGTAGACGCGCGGATATTGGAAGGCGCTGATTTGCCTCGGGTTTTCGTGATGGCGAACTTCGATTCCGGAACGTGCGACCAGTGCAGAAACGTACAGGTTGCCGTCAGCGCTGCCGGTGCCGGTGGCTGCTGGCAACAACCAATCGGCCCCATCGAACCCTTCAGCGCGGCCCCAGCAGAACTGGCGATAGTTCTCAGCGTCGCCCTCACCAGCGTTGATGTCCGGCACGTAGTTCCAGATACGTACGAGCTGGTGGTAACCCAGCTTCTGGGCCTGCTCCAGCAGCTCTGCGTAGAGATCGCGGCTCGTGCTGCGCAGTGTTGTGGCGTTTGCTGCCTTGCTGGTGTGGAGAAACAGATAGTCGTCGGTGCACTGCCCGACGAAGCTACCGGCGCGCACCGAGCGGCGGGCCCCTGATGCGCTCCAGCGCTCTGCTGATGCTGGCACCAGTGGTGCCGCCGACAGCAGCCCAGGGTCAGCGTGAAAGTCGAACTCGAACAGTGCGTCCTGCTCGACGCCGAGGCCGGGTAGTTGGATATTGGTGGGTCGCATCGGGGCGGGTAGCATATCAACTTGTCTCTGATGGTTTAAGCCGCGTTGGGGTGCCAAACAGTGATACTGGATGCGATCGTGATCGGCGCCGGCCCCGCGGGCACGACGATCGCCGCGTTGCTCGCCTCACGGGGGCGGGCGGTTGCAGTGTACGACAAGAGCGAGCATCCGCGGTTTCACATTGGCGAGTCATTGCTACCCGGTAACCTGCCAGTTTTGCAGCGGTTGGGGGTGTTGGAGGCAGTGCGCGACATCGGTGTTCGTAAGCCGGCGGCGGAGTTCGTCACCCAAAGCGGAGTGCGTCAGGTTTTCCCATTCGACCGTGCGCTGGGTGATACGCCCGATCATGCGTTTCAGGTGCGCCGCGCTGAATTCGACGAGCTGCTGGCGCGTAACTGCCAGCGTCTGGGGGCAGAATTGCGCGAAGGGTTCGAGATCTTTGAAGTAGTGCTGGCGCCGCGAGGCGGTGTGCATCGTGTGCGCGCGCGCAGCGCTTCGGGTAGTGAGCACGAGGCGCATTGCCGTTATGTGGTGGATGCCAGCGGCCGCGATGGGTTTCTCGCGCGGCGTATGGGCTGGCGGCGACGCAGCCGTAAACATGCCAGCGCTGCCGTATTCAGCCACTTCGAGAACGTGTCACGCCGCACGGGCAAGGATGCCGGGAACATCAGCGTCTACTGGTTCGAACATGGCTGGGCGTGGATGATTCCGCTCACAGGCGATGTCATGAGTATTGGCGCGGTTTGCCGCCCGGAATACCTGAAGCAGCGCCGCGAGCCGGCGGAGGAGTTCCTGCTGCGGACATTGCGCAGCATCCCGGATGCGGCGCAGCGAATGGAGAAGGCCTGCCCTGTAGCGCCTACCCATGTAACAGGCAACTACTCCTATGGCTCAACGCGAATGACCGGCCCGGGATTCGCCCTTCTAGGCGATGCATATGCATTTGTGGACCCGGTGTTCTCCAGTGGGGTCTATCTCGCTATGAATTCGGCCGAGAGAGCGCTACCGATGATCGAAGCGGCGCTAGACCGCAGGCGCTGGGTGGAATTTCGAGCGCGTCGTGTGTTCGCAAGGGCAGTGCGGCGCAAGTTGTCCAGCTTCACCTGGTTCATTTTCCGGTTCACCTCGCCTGTCATGCGGCGACTCTTTGAGGCGCCGAGAAATGATTGGCAGGTGGAGCAGGCGGTGGTGTCCATGCTTGCCGGAGACGGTGATGAGCACCCGCGCATACGGCGTCGACTGGCGCTGTTCCGTCTGATCTACCGCCTGTATGCCCTGCGTCATCTCAGTTCCGCGCTGGCGGGCCGGCTCGAACGCCGGTCGCGCATTCGTGACCACTTCGAAGAAGACACACTTATGACACGGGATTGAGCCGCGTTAGGATGAGCGCTTGGTTCCTGTCACATTGAACAATTAGGAGATCTGCACATGTCCAACCGAGTCAACGGCCAGTGGCGCCTGAAGTCGCGCCCCCAGGGAATGGTGAAGGTGTCGGATTTCGAACGCGCGGATGAGCCGCTGCGCGACATCGAGGAAGGCGAGTTCCTCGTACGCAACATCTATCTCGCGTTCGAGCCCGCCATGCGCGGCTGGCTCAACGATGTGAAGAGCTATGTGCCGCCGGTGCAGATCGGCGAAGTAATGCGCGCCAGCAGCGTCGGACAGGTGGTGGAGTCGCGCAATGCCGACTACCCCGTTGGCACGTTTGTCAACGGCATGTTCGGCTGGCAGGAGTACGCCATCTCCGACGGCAACCCCGGCGTCATGGGGCGCATCGGCAAGGTGCCGGAAGGCATCGACCCCGCGCTTACCCTCAGCGCCCTCGGCGGCACCGGGCTCACCGCCTACTTCGGCCTGCTGGAAGTCGGGCGACCGAAGGAGGGTGATGTCATCGTCGTGTCGGGTGCTGCGGGTGCCACCGGCTCTGTCGCCGGGCAGATCGCGAAAATCAAGGGAGCCTCCAGAGTGGTGGGCATCGCCGGCGGCGAAGCGAAGTGCCGCTGGCTCACCGAAGAGCTCGGCTTCGACGCGGCCATCGACTACAAGGCAGAGGACGTGCAGGCGCGCCTGCGCGAGGAGTGCCCGAAGGGCATTAACCTCTTCTTCGACAACGTCGGCGGCGACATCCTCGACGCGGCGCTGCTCAACATGGCGCAGAACGGCACCATCGTGCTGTGCGGCGGCATCTCCTCCTACAACTCCGAAGAACTGCCACCGGGGCCGAAGAACTACATGCAGCTCGTCATCCGCCGCTGCCGCATGGAGGGTTTCATTCTCATCGACTTCTTCGATCGTGCGGGTGAGGCCATGGCTGAGCTCGCGCAGTGGATAGCCGAGGGCAAGCTCAAGCATGCCGAGGACATTCAGGAAGGTTTTGAGAACACGCCGGCGACTTTTCTACGGTTGTTCGAAGGCAAGAATCGGGGCAAGCAGCTGATCAGGATTGCGGA
>JAUILW010000752.1 GCA_030432795.1 Gammaproteobacteria bacterium | reverse complement strand
GGTCGGCGTGCGGCCGAACTCAGCACAACTCTGGCGGTATTCGGCCACGGCTTGCGCCGCCTGTGGCAACGTAAGCGATGGCGATGCCAGCCAGCCCTCTCCCATGCGCGCAGCGCGACGTACGGCGGGGGTCGCCTGGGCACCGATCCACACCTCCACCGGCTCCGCCGGCACCGGGCTGATGCAGGCGTCATCGATGTTCCAGTAGCGCGACTCGCGCACCGTTTCACCCCGCCACAGCGCGCGCATGACCTCCAGCGCCGCTTCGAACATGCCCACCCGACGGCTGAAATCCACGCCGAGTGCACGGCTCTGGGCGTCTATGCCGCCAAGCGCACACTGCAGGATGAATCGGCCTGGCGCGATCGCCGCGAGCGTGCCGATCTGCTCGGCCAGCAGCACCGGGTTCCACAACGGCAGTAGGAACAACGCACCCGCGGGCTGTTCCCGCCATTCTGCAAGCATGCGCGCGAGCATGGGCACGTTCTGAAAGTAGGCAGTTTGCGTGGAGTGATGATCACCAACGAACAGCGTATCGAGCCCAGCAGCGTTTGCCGCTGCCGCCCGTTCAACCATATGCTGTGCGCCGGTGCGGGCGTCGGGGATTTTGTAGTAGCTGGAGCAGACCGATATGCCGATACGCATTGAGTTGCGACGCGCTATAGACGTTGCGCTTACGTTACCACTATTCCTGCCGGCAAGGTCCTACCGACAAGACGCTCATGAACACTGCCACCTGCCCGAACTGTAAACACACCCGCGATGGCGCTTACTGCAGCATCTGCGGCCAGAACGACCGGGATTACCGCCGTTCACTACCACCCATGGTCATGGAACTGCTGCGCGAGGCTTTCGAGCTGGACGGCCGCATCGTGCGCAGCCTGAAGCTGTTGTTTTTTCAGCCGGGAGCTCTGTCCGCAGCATTCTCTGCGAACCAGCGTGCACACTTCATCTCACCCGTGCGGCTCTACATCTTCGCCAGCCTTGCGTTCTTTTTCATCTTTGCGCAAACCGCTGAGATCGGCGGCGCGGACGGGCAGGTCGTGCAGGTCGATACGGACAAGCCCCTGAATGACGAACAGTTAGAGGCGTTCAGGGCAACCCTCGAGCCCAGGGCGGCCGCTGCACTGGACGCGATCATGGCGCGTGAGGGAAGCCTGGGCAAAACGGCGCTCACGGGCCTGATGGATGCGGTTACCAGCGCCGAACCTGACGATCAGCCTTCTGCTACGGGGCGGCATATGATTTCTCAGCTGGTACTGGCATTGCACGACCCGGCCGAAACCTTTGATCGTCTGGTGGACAACGCGCCTTTCGCGCTCTTCTTCCTGCTGCCCGTCTACGCCCTCCTCCTCAAGCTCCTGTACTGGCGCTCCGGCAAGTTCTACGTGGAGCACCTCGTGTTTGCGCTGCACCTGCACGCATTCGCCTTCCTGCTCTTCGCAGCAATCGCCCTGCTGCCTGAGGACCAGCCCTGGGCGGAAATGCTCGCCGACATCCTGCAGATCGGCTTCTTCGTGTACTACTTCATGGCGCTGCACCGCTACTACGCACAGAGCCGCAAGAAGACGTTTTTCAAGTTCGGCATGTTGTGCATCGCCTACTCCGTGCTCAGCCTACCGGCCATCGCGCTGATCATGGCCGTGACGGTGTCGCTACTGTGACGGTGCTGCGAGCCGTTACTGCCGACATCACCACGCTCGGGGTTGACGCCATCGTCAACGCTGCCAACGAGTCGTTGCTTGGCGGCGGCGGCGTGGACGGCGCCATCCACCGGGCAGCCGGGCCTGCGTTACTGCAGGCCTGCACAGCCATCGGCGGATGCCCTACAGGAGATGCCAGAATCACCCCGGGAT
>JAUILW010000087.1 GCA_030432795.1 Gammaproteobacteria bacterium | reverse complement strand
CAGGCGGAGCGTTTCCGGGCGCAGGTGCAGGCCAAGGACGCCGGCGACGAAGAGGCCATGCACTTCGATGCGGATTACGTGGAGGCGCTCGAGTACGGTCTGCCGCCCACGGCCGGCGAGGGCATCGGCATCGACCGGCTGGTGATGCTGCTCACCAACAGCCCGAGTATCCGGGATGTGTTGCTGTTTCCGCAGATGCGCACGCGAGATGACGAGCGCTAGCGTTCGTCTCGAGCCGACCTGGCGGCAGCGCCTGGGCGGTGAGTTCGACGAGCCATACATGCAGGATCTGCGTGCGTTCCTCGCGGAGGAAAAAAGCCGCCGCAAGGTGATCTACCCGAAAGGCCGCGAGATGTTCGCTGCCATGGATTTGTGTCCGTTTGACGCGGTCAAGGTGGTCATCATCGGCCAGGACCCTTACCACGGGCCGGGCCAGGCGCACGGGTTGTGTTTCTCCGTGCGGGAGGGGGTGCAACAGCCGCCGTCGCTGGTCAATATTTTTCAGGAGATCGAGCAGGACATCGGCGGCGGTGAACGCCAGATGCCGCGCGATCGCGGTTGTCTGACGCCGTGGGCGGCGCAGGGTGTGCTGCTGCTCAACGCGGTGCTCACCGTCGAGCGCGGCCAGGCGGGCTCTCACCAGGGGCGGGGTTGGGAGCGATTTACCGATCAGGTGGTGCGCCATCTCAACGACAGCCGCGAAGGTGTGGTATTCATGCTGTGGGGAGCGTATGCGCAGAAGAAGGGGGCGATTGTCGATCGGTCCCGCCACTGCGTGCTCACGGCGCCGCACCCGTCGCCGCTGTCGGCGCATCGCGGCTTTTTCGGGTGCAGACACTTTTCACGGGCGAATGCCTATCTTGAAAGCCGGGGCGAAGCGCCGGTGGACTGGTTTCACGTAGCTTGAGGAGAAACGATATGGTGGCGCAGACGAGCGACAAACTGCTGGTGGAGAAGCGCGGGCACACGGTGCTGGCAACGATCAACAATCCGCCGGCCAACACCTGGGATGCGGAGAGCCTGGGTGCGATGAAAGATCTGGTGGCAGCCTGCAACGCGGACAAAGAGGTGTACGCTATCGTCGTTACCGGACAGGGAGAGAAGTTCTTCTCCGCCGGCGCAGATCTGAAGCTCTTCGCTGATGGCGACAAAGGCGTGGCGCGGTCCATGGCCGAACACTTCGGCGGTGCCTTCGAAGCGCTCGCGGCGTTTCGCGGCGTGACCATCGCGGCGGTGAACGGCTATGCCATGGGTGGCGGGCTCGAGTGTGCACTGGCCTGTGATATCCGTATTGCCGAGCAGCATGCGCAGATGGCGTTGCCGGAGGCCACCGTCGGCCTGCTGCCTTGCGGCGGCGGTACTCAGAATCTGTCCTGGGTTGTGGGCGAGGGCTGGGCAAAACGCATGATTCTGTGCGGCGAACGCGTGAACGCCGAAACTGCGCTGCGTATCGGTCTGGTAGAGGAAGTAGTGGATGCGGGGCAATCGCTCGGTCGCGCGCTGGCGCTTGCCGAAGCGGTGGGCAAGCAATCACCGCCGGCGGTGTCGGCCTGCAAGACGTTGATCCAACGAGCACGCTCTACCGACATCCAGTCCTCCTACGCGCCGGAGCGGGACGCCTTCGTGGACCTTTTTGACACCCAGGACCAGAAGGAAGGCGTGAATGCGTTCCTAGAGAAGCGTGCACCGTCGTGGGTGAACGGCTGATGGGGGGCGAGGCACCGGTGCTGTTCGAAGAGCGGTCGCTGCCGGGCGGTAAGCTGCTGGGCGTGGCGGTGCTCAACGTGCCGAGCACCCTGAACTCGTTGAGCCTCGAGATGATCGACCTGCTGCGGCCGGCGCTGGATGGCTGGGCTACCAATGCCCAGGTGGCAGCGGTGCTCATCAAGGGCGCCGGAGGACGCGCTTTCTGCGCCGGTGGAGACATTCAGGCGCTGTACCACGCGATGGTGGCCAACCACTCGGCGGGCGAGGTGGTGAACACCTATCCGTTCGAATTCTTCGAACGCGAGTATCGCCTCGACTATGCCCTGCACACCTACCCGAAGCCGGTGATCGTGCTCGGTCACGGCGTGGTGATGGGCGGCGGGCTCGGCATTCTGAGTGCAGCGTCGCACCGTGTGCTCACGGAGCGCTCGCGCGTGGCCATCCCGGAGATCACCATCGGCCTGTTCCCCGATGCGGGCACCACCTGGCTACTGAAGAATATGCCAGAGCATCTGGCCGTGTTCGCCGGCATGACCGGCAGCCACCTTGGTGCCGCCGATGCGATGCTGTGTGGGGTGGGTACGCACGTAGTATCCAGCGCCGAGCTGGATGCGCTGGAATCCGCCATTGGACAACTTTCGCTTACGGGTGACCGCGCAGCGGACGACGCGGCGATCAATCGTTGCATCGACGGGTATCCTGCGCCCGAGCTCTCCGCCCCGGAGCTTGCGCAGATACCCGAGTCGCTGACCGTGGCTACGCCGCTGGTTGAGACGGTTGCGGCGCTCAAGGAGCTTGCAGGCGCCAGCGACTGGATCGATCGGGGCCTCGGTGCGCTGGCTGCTGGCTGTCCGGCTTCCATCGGCGTGGTGCACGAGCAGATTCGCCGCACCCGCGGCGACATGCGTTTGAACGATGCGTTTCGCATGGAGATGGTGGTTGCCACGCACTGCGCCACCAACCCGGATTTCGCGGAAGGTGTGCGTGCGCTGCTCATCGACAAGGACAACACGCCGACGTGGCGTTACCCGTCCATCGATGCGCTGCCGGACGCATACGTACAGAGCCATTTCACGCCGCCGTGGGACGAAAACCCCCTGGCAGACTTGTAGGAGCGAGACCATGAGCAAGATCGGATTCGTAGGCTTGGGCAATATGGGCGGGCCGATGGCCGCCAATCTGGCAGCCGCTGGGCACGAGGTGAAGGTATTTGACCTGGTGCCGGAGCTTGTCAACGCAGTGCAGGGTGCGTCCGGGGCAGCAAGTGCTGCGGAAGCGGCGAGCGGTGTTGATGTGTTCATCAGCATGTTGCCCGCAGGTCGCCATGTGCAAGGCTTGTATCTGGGCGAGGCCGGCGTGGCGGAACATCTGGCGGCCGGTACGCTGGTTATCGACTGCAGCACCATCGATCCGGCGACCGCGCAGAAGGTTGCGGCGGCGTTGGCGGAGCGGGGAGTGGATATGCTCGATGCGCCGGTGTCCGGTGGCACCGCCGGTGCCCAGGGCGGTACGTTGACCTTCATGGTCGGCGGCCCGCAGGCGGCGCTGGAGCGGGGCAGGGCGCTCTTCGAGGTGATGGGCGCGAAGATCTACCACGCCGGCGACAGCGGTGCAGGTCAGATCGCCAAGGTGTGCAACAACATGCTGCTCGCCATCTGCATGGCCGGTACGGCGGAAGCGCTGGCACTGGGCGTCGACAACGGCCTCAACCCGGCGGTGCTGAGCGAGATCATGCAGCAGTCATCCGGCGGCAATTGGTGTCTGAACGTGTACAACCCCTATCCAGGGGTGCAGGAGGGCGTGGCGTCCAGCCGCGGCTATCAGGGCGGTTTCCTCACCGACCTGATGATCAAGGATCTGGGTCTGGCGATGGAAACGGCGCTGGCGTCAGGCAACATGGTGCCCATGGGCTCCACCGCACGCAGTCTGTTTCAGGCGCACGGCTCGGCGAACGACGCCGGAAAGCTCGATTTCTCGAGCATTCAGCGGCTGTATTCGCGGGAGATCTAGCCGACAGATCTAATCGAAAGTTCTAGCCGAACATCTCCTTCGACATCGCGAAGAGATCGGCCAGCTCCGACAGGGTCTCGTGAGCCTGCGCGCCACTGAGACCCAGGCGTTCGAATGCGCAGACGGTGGACCAGTCGAGCTTCGTGAGGTGGTGGTCCGTGTCGACCACCGACTGAAGCATGGCCACCTGGACGATATCTGTGTAGTCCACGCTCTGCGCTGCGCGGTGCCAGTCGCTGAATTGCGACGGCACGATGCTGAGCTCCCTCGGGAAGTGCCAGTGTTCCAGAATCATGGTGCCCAACGGCCCCTGAACCTGCTCGATCACCCGATCCAGCGTGGCTTCGTCAGTAATCAGTTCATCGTGTTCTTCGGCAAACGCCAGCACCGGCAGCGCGCCGATGCTGTGCGTAAGCCCTGCCAGCGCCGCCTGGTCGGGCGGCAGTTTGGTCAGGCTCGAGGCGAGCACGCTGGCGATGCCGGCCACATCCGTGGCATGGCTCCAGATCTGCCGCATCTTTGTGTCTACCATGTCGGACGTCGCCTGGAACATGTGCTTCATGGCGAGCCCGGTGGCCAAATTGGCGGTATAGGGCACGCCCATGCGGCTGACCGCCATGTTGATGTCTTCGATGGATGCAGCGCCGCGGAACGCAGGAGAGTTCGACACCCGGATGACCTGGGCGGACAGGGCCGGGTCTCCGGCGATCACCGCAGCGAGTTCCATCACCGATACGTCGGGGTCTTCTGCGGTGTCACGGATGCGCAGGGCGACTTCCGGCAGCGTCGGCAGGTCGAGTTCGTCCTTCGCCGCTGCTTCGGTGAGCTCGGCGCGTATCTCTTCAGCTAGGTTAGACATGATCCATCCGTGGGGGGGCTGAAAGGAGTATAGACGGCTTCCCGGATCGCTCCGGTGCGGCAGCAGTCGCAATGTGACCGGCTTCTAACTCCCGGCCTTTCGTACCGCCAGGTACCCCTTGCCGGATACGAGCACCACGTCGTCGTCGCCACTTTGTGGCGTGCCTTCCTCTGCCTGCAGGCGTCGCTTGACCTCGCCCCGGTGTTGCGCGCGCGCCACCACCTCCTGGCCCAGATAGCAGCCTTTGCTGAATGACACCGCACCCACGTCGGTGAGCCCCAGCATCTGCGGCAGGTGACGTTCGCTGCTGGTGCTGTCTACGAGCGCGATGCGTTCCGCGTACAGGTACGCCAGCAGCGCTTCGGTGGCATCGCCTTCGTCGCTGGAAGGGCATGCGAATGTGAGTTCCGGGGTGAGGCGATAGCCTATGGGTTCCTCCGCGACGGTGGCGGTGGTCTTGGCGAATCGAAGGTAGGGCGCCAGGAACTCCATGGCCCGCTCGGCAAGGCTCGCATGCAGCACCCAATCGACACCCTCGTCCGTGCCTCGTACCCAGCCGCTGGCGACCACGCGGCCTTTGATGTTGCACAACGCCGTCAGCTGCCAACTCTGCGTGAGCGCGGCGGTGTCGGCCGTGAGGTAACCCTGCAGAAACTTCTTCGCGTCTGCGCCGGTAAAGCGGATCATGCCCAGCACGCGGGACGGGTGCATCGTATCCAAAATGGTCTGCTGCCTGAGTAACGTTGCCACGATACTCAACCGCATCCGCTTACCGGAGTAAAGGGGGCATTACGAAACTACCGACCCACCATCGCAGGTGATCACCTCGCCCACCGTAAAGCCGGAGGCTTTGCTGGCGAGGAAGATAGCGAGGCCAGCGATGTCCTCGGCGCGACCCACCCGCCCGCGAGGGTTGCTGCGGCCGACCGCGTCCCAGTCGGTGTTTTCCGTATCGCCGCCACCGCCAACGCCGGTGCTGAGCATGTACGTGGGAAATGGTCCGGGAGCGATAGCATTGACGATGATGTTGCGCTTGATCAGGTGCGCGGCCAGCACGTGGGTGAGATGGTGGATGGCGGCTTTCGACGGCCCGTAGGAGAAGTTGTCGAATATCGGCGTTTTGATGCCATCGATGGAGCCCACATTGATGACCCGCGCCGGCTCGTCGAACGTGGCGGCTGCTTCCAGTTCCGGCAGCAGCCTCTGGGTGAGAAAGAACGGACCTTTGACGTTGGTGTTCATCACCTTGTCCCAGCCGATTTCCGGGAAATCCTCGATCGGTGCGCCCCAGGCGACGCCTGCGTTGTTGATGAGCACATCCAGGCTTTTTTCGCGTGCGCGGAACGCCTCAGCGAACGCATCGATGCCTTCCAGGGTGGACATATCGGCAGGTATGGATTCGCAGAAGCCGTCGTAGGTTTCGGCCAGCCGTGCGGCTGTGGCGTCACAGGCGGCAGCCTTGCGCGAGCTGATGTACACCCTTGCGCCGTTGGCGACGAAGCCCGCGGCGATCATCTCGCCAATACCCCGCGAGCCGCCGGTGATGACTACGACTTTGTCTTTGACCGAAAACAGATTCTGCACGCGTTGTCTCTCCGTGGGTTGCGCAACTGATCGGCGCACGATACCGACACAGGGCACCTTCGTCATGGTCATTGCGCGTGCGCATCGACACCGTGCGCCTGTGTTGCTTGACTTATTCTCGTAAAAGGGAAAAAATTCCCTATTAATAAATCTACTCAGCAGGCCATGTTGTGCGCGAGCCCACCACTCCCAGCGTCGAATCCGCACACAGCGAGGTTCCAAGACGGGGTGGGTGGGCCAGTCTGCTCTGGCTGGCCGTGATCGTGGCCGCCGCGCTTGGCTGGATTCTTGCGGGCCAGGACTTTGCAGCCATGCTCCATCTGGCCGCGGGTCTGGAGGTGTGGGTGATACTCGCGGGCGTCGTGCTGTCGCTTTTGAACTATGGCGGCCGTTTCTTACGGTGGCAGCAGTTTCTCGGCGCGCAGGGGTGGGTGGTGCCCCGATGGCGGCACCTGTTGATCTACACCGCCGGCTTTGCGTTGACCATGACGCCCGCCAAAGCGGGCGAGCTGGTGCGTCACGGTTGGCTGCGTCAGCACGGGGTACCTATTGCCGCTACGGCGGCCGTGCTGGCTGCGGAGCGGCTTCTGGACGTGGTAGTGCTTGCGCTATTCGCGTTGCTGGCTGTGTTTTACGTCACCTCATCCACCGGCTGGGGAGCGGTGCTGATTGCCGTCGGCGGCGTGGCGGCGGCGGTGCTGCTGCTGACACCGCGCCTGCTGCCGTTTGTTCGTCCACTGGTGCAGGGCTTGCCGCGTCTGCAGGCGATGCTCGCCACGGTCGGTGAGGCCTTCTCCGTACTCACATCGAGGATGCTGCTTTGTGGTGCCTTGCTCGGTGCCGCAGCGTGGGCATGTGAAGGGGCTGCTCTGTGGCTGATTCTGGACAACCTCATGCCCGGCTCGGCGCCGCCGCTCCTCGCTGTGCTCGGCATCTACGGTCTGTCGCTCATCGCTGGAGCGCTATCCCTGCTGCCGGGTGGTGTGGGTGTGGCTGAGGTGACGCTCTCCGCTGGGCTCGTATGGCTTGGCGTGGATGCCGAGCGGGCCATTGTCGCGGCCCTGGTCTGTCGTCTGATCACCCTCTGGTTCGGCATTGCGGTTGGGTTCGCCGCGGCTGCCTGGCTGGGCTGGCCCGGGAGGCACGCCAATGTCTGATGCGGTTCTGGTGGTGGATCTGGACGGCTCGCTGCTGCGCTCTGATGCGTTGCTCGAGTGTGTTGCCCGGGTGGCGGCGTCTAAACCCTGGCTGCTTCTGGCTGTGCCGTTTTGGCTCTTGCGTGGGCGTGCTTACCTGAAAGCGCGGCTCGCTCAGGCTGCTGAACTGCAGTGCGGGCTGTTGCCGTTCCGGGGTGACGTGCTGGCGCTGGTTGCTCAAGCGCGGGAGGAGGGGCGCACCACGGTGCTTGCCACCGCCAGCGACAATCGCGTGGCCGAAGCGGTGTCGGCGACGTTACGGGTATTCGATGCGGTCATCGCCAGTGACGGCTCCGCCAACGTCAAGTCAGCGCGCAAGCTCGCAGCCATAGAGCAGTACTGCAATGGCCGGGCCTTCGACTATGTGGGTGATGCCAGCGCCGATCGACCGATTTGGCAGGCGGCGCGGCGCGCCTATGTGGTCAGCGCACCCCAGGAGCTGCGCCGATTGCAGCGCCAGCAGGTAACGGCCCTGGCGCTGGACGAGTGCCGGCCGTCATTGGTGGTGCTTCTGGCGCGGGAGCTGCGGGTGTGGCAGTGGAGCAAAAATCTCCTGGTAGCGGTGCCCGCGCTGTTCGCGGGAGAACTGACCAGCCCACCGAGCTGGTTTCCGTTGCTGGTAGCATTCACGGCGTTCTGTCTCGTGGCGTCCGGCATCTATCTGCTCAACGATCTGCTGGATCTGGAGGACGACCGTGCGCACGGCAGCAAGCGTGCTCGTCCGCTGGCCTCGGGGCACTTGGATCTGCGCTGGGGCATTCTCGGTGCGCCCGCTTTCGTGCTTGCGGGTTTCCTGCTTGCCTACTTCGCTATGCCGACGATGTTTCTGGTTTGGCTCGCGGGCTACGCGGCCTTGAATCTGCTCTACAACTTCCACCTCAAGCAGGTGGCGGTGCTCGACGTGCTGGCACTTTCCCTGCTGTACACGCTGCGCCTCATCGCCGGTGGTGCGGCGCTCGGCATCGTCGTCTCTCACTGGTTGCTGGCCTTCAGTTTGTTCGTATTTCTCAGCCTGTCCATGGCCAAGCGCGGCACGGAGCTGCTGCGCCGGGAGGACGGGGTGTCGTCGCGACGCGGCTATGTTTCGGCGGACCTGCAGTCGATCACCACGCTGGGTGGCGCCAGCGGTTACGTCAGCCTCGTGGTGCTGGCGCTGTACATTCAGGACCCTGACGTGGCGCAGCGCTACGCGCAGCCGGAACTGTTGTGGTGGCTCTTCCCGGTGCTGCTGTTCTGGATCAGCCGCATGTGGCTGCTCGTGAATCGTGGGCACATGCACGATGACCCCGTGGAATTTGTTGTCAAGGACCCAGCTTCCTGGGGATGCGTTGGCGCCGGGATCGCTCTGTGGGCGCTTGCTGGTGTCTGATTCGAAACGCTGCGAGCTCGTATCCTGGGGTGGGCAGCGCAGCCGGCCGCTGGCAATACTCGAGCCGCGTGAGATCAGCCCGGCGGCCCTGCGCAGGCCCTACCTGCCGGTTGGTGCTGGTAGAAGCTACGGTGATAGCGGGTTGATTGCCAATGGCGTGGCGGTGAGCAGCAGCAGGCTGAATAGTCTGCTCGATCTTGATGTGTCGAGCGGGCTTCTGCGCTGTCAGGCTGGCGCGAGCGTCGCCCAGATACTCGCGCGCATCGTGCCGGCCGGCTGGATGCTGCCCGTCGTGCCCGGCACCAGCCACGTCACCATCGGTGGCGCCATCGCTAACGATGTGCACGGCAAGAACCATGTGAGCAACGGTACCTTCGGTCACCATGTGCGGCGGTTGTGGTTGATGACCGGCGAAGGCGATGTGTGCGCAAGCAGAATGCATCATCCCACCCTGTTTCGCGCCACGATCGGTGGGCTCGGCCTCACCGGTCTGATCACGGCAGCGGAGATACAGCTTCAGCCGTTACGCGGCGGCGGCTGCATACTTCGCCAGGTGCGGCGTGTGCAGGCTGCCGAAGCACTGCTGGAGTCTCTGGAAGACGCTGACCACAATTTTGAGCATACGGCTGCGTGGGTAGACTGCAGCATTGGCCGCGGAGCTGTGCGCGGTTATGTGGATTGCGCACGGGCACCTGCGGATGACGGCATGCCTGCTGAGTTCGCAATCAGTCGCGCGGCGGCGGTGCCAGCCTGGTGGCGCCACCGGGTGATCAGTGCCCCCACGGTGAAACTTTTCAACCGAGCTCACCTCTCGGTTCAGCGTCCGATGGCGGACTTGCGCCCGGTGCCGATGCAGCGCTACCTGTTCCCGCTGGATGCAGTGCACCGCTGGAACCTGCTCTACGGCAGGGCAGGCTTCCTGCAGTTTCAGGGTGTTCTGCCGTTTGTCAGCAGCGCGCAGGAGCGCGTTCGTGAGCTGCGGCGCATGTTACGTCTGATTCGCCACGCCGGCCTCGGTAGCCCCCTCGTGGTCATCAAGCTGTTTGGAGCTCACCGCAGTGCCGGCATCCTCAGCTACCCGCGCCGTGGCGTGAACATTGCTGTAGATCTGCTCAACAGACCCGCCACCACGCGTGTGTATCGCCAGCTCGAGCACATCGTGCGGGACGTTGACGGTGCCATCTATCCGGCGAAAGACGCGCT
>JAUILW010000751.1 GCA_030432795.1 Gammaproteobacteria bacterium | reverse complement strand
GAACCACGACACGATTGATGGAATTCACTTCTCGGCGCTCTCTATCCAAACGGGTGCACCGGCGTGTGGCTCTTTTACTTATTGTTATCGCGCTGCCGTGGATCGGTTCCGCGTCCGCCGATATCGCCGGCAGCGGCCGAACCGTCCTGGTGCTGGGCGACAGTATCAGCGCAGCCTACGGCATTCAACGCGAAGAAGGCTGGGTGGCCTTGCTGGAAGCACGTCTGGCCCCCCTGGGCCATACCGTGGTCAACGCCAGTATCAGCGGTGAGACCACTTCCGGCGGCCTGGCGCGGCTGCCCAAAGCGCTGGGCGTGCACAACCCCGACATCGTCATCATCGAGCTTGGCGGCAACGACGGCTTGCGCGGCTATCCCACCAGCCGCATGCGCGACAACCTCACGGCCATGGCGCGCCTGTCCCGGGATCACGGCGCTGTACCGCTCCTGGTCGGCATGCAGATCCCGCCAAACTACGGGCCGCGCTACACCAGCGCCTTTCAGAAGGTCTTTGACGAGGTTGCCCAGGCCATGCAGATCCCCTTCGTGCCGTTTCTGCTCCAGGATGTGGCGCTGCAGGAGGGATTCATGCAGCGGGACGGCATCCATCCCACCGCCGAAGCGCAAGGCGTGCTGCTGGACACCGTCTGGCCTACGCTCGCACCGCTGCTGGAGATCCCGGTCGAGCCAGCAGGCTAGAACCGCCAGACAACATCCTCGTCGATGTCTTCCCGCCGCAGCCGCACTTCATAAAAATCTCCGGCAAGCCATGCCGGATACTGATTGGTGGCAAAGGGGCTGCCGGCTCGGCCGCCGTTGCCTCCGGCAATCACGAAATGCAGCCGGTCTGCCTCCGCCAGATCCACCACCATCCGGAAGGCAGGGCCGTGATACACCCGACAGGCCACGTCGCCCGGCGCCACGCGCCCCGGGCCGGGGCCGGTATGCATGGCCATATTCAGCGTATTGGCGGAGCCACCGAGTGCATCAGGCCCCACCGCCATTCCTGCCCACGCGGGCTCACCGCTCAAGCGGTGCGCAAACGCCACCTGATGCAGATCCCCCCATCGCCAGCGCGTCGCGTCGTCGCCGAGGGTGCGACGCACCGCACCCACGACATCCGCCATCGTCGAGACCACAGTTTCGACTAGAACTTGCTTGTGCGGCAGCCACGGAGACGTGTCGTACAGGAAATCGTTCACATCGAACCGCTGCCAGCTCTGCGCTCCTGCGGGCACGAGTTTGAGCACCTCGTCATCGAGCACCGCACGCATGAATCGACGCTGCCAGAACCGGTCGACGAACGGGTAAAAAATGCAGGCCGCGGCCGACTCCGCCGTGGCATGACAGTCCCACTCCTCCAGCAGGCGGCAGGCGAACACCGCATCTGCGTGATCTGAACCGCGCAACAGCGGCAGGATCTGCGCGAGCACCGCCGCCGCATGCGCATCGCGCAGGTCCAACTGCATGGTCTTGAAGTCCTGCACCGTGAATCGACCACCGGCTTCAAGAAGTGCACTGATGCGATCGGCACGAGCGCTGTTCGCGGGAAAGTTGTGTATGGGATAAGGGCCTGTCGTACCTAACGTGTCGTTGTTTGCAGTGAGCGTATAGCCGCAGGGCGGATCAACTTCGACGACGAGATCCGCCGCACGGGATTGTTCGAAGTCGTAGCGATCCAGCCATCCCGGCAGCGGCACCATGCCGGTCACACCGGTTCTGACCGGCAGGGTTGTTGCGATGTAGCGTTCGAGTCCATCGTGCCGATCCACACAGATGATGTTGTTCACAAGCGGGCAAACGTCGTCTTCGAACAGCGCATCACCGAACGCGCGCGCAGTTTTCGCCAGAGGCAGACGCGCCA
>JAUILW010000750.1 GCA_030432795.1 Gammaproteobacteria bacterium | reverse complement strand
CTGGCAGCACTTCCCGAGCAACGCCTCAAGCCGTTTGAGCAACTGCTGGACATGGACGCCCTCGGCCTACGCGTGCTGGATGGCATGGACGCATCCACACGGGAAAGCCTGAGCTTCCTGGCCGGCTTTCGACAGGCAGAAAAACAGTTCGTTGGACGCACCGCTGAGCAGCTAGCGACAACCGAACACATCCAGCACCTGTGGACGCGTCCGACCGGCGATCACCAGGATCATCTGTACCGCTTTGACCTCGGAGAGGAAGGCTTCTCATACCAGCAATACCGAATGCACACCGCGACCGAGCAGATCATCGACATCTTCGACTATGCGAATGGCAGCTGGATCTCCGACAGCATGCGCCTCGCGGCGCTGAGCCTGTTGGGCGCGAATTCACTGGTCAATCGCATGAGCAGCCTGTTCGATGAAGACGCTGCGGCAGAGGTTACGTTGGGCAAGATGGTGCGCGCCATGGCCGGGCAGGACTTCGGCGCCGCGATGGCGGTGTATCGCAACGCAACGGAATCCTTCAAAAACAACGAGACCGCCCAGGCGCTGCTTGCCAACGCCATTGCGCAAACCAACGACCCGCTCTACAGCGAGGGGCTGAGTTTGCTGGGCGCGCACGCCTCCGACAATCCACGCTTTACCTTCATCCTGCTCGACTACCACTACCTGAACGGCGATTTCCCTCGTGCGCTGGAAAGCGTTCGTGCATTACAAAAAGAGCTCGATGTCGTGGAATCCGGCATGTTGCTCCTGGAGGCATCCGTGCTCATGGAGATGGGCGACTATGACAGCGCCATCGCGGTACTCGAACGCTCCGCCGGTGTGGAACCCAACCGCATCGGCACATACGAGGTGTTGCTGGGCTTGTACGCAGGCAATGGCAGATTCGAAGACGCGGCGCGCATCAACCACATCCTGCAGGATCGCTTCGACAGCGGCTGGACGGTAGATGAGCTCCTCAACAGCGAAGATCTGCACGCCTTCGGCGCGTGGTTGCGAGAGCGCAGCGCGTCGTAGCGCAAGCGGCTAGCTTTAGAAACGAACGGGGGCGATCAGCTCCGGCACAAGACCGCGCGTGAGCGATGCAGCGCTCGGTGCATCCAGCGCTTCACCCAGCGCTTCGATGATACGCCGCTGACCATCGCCGAGGGCCTCCAACAGGTCGGCAATGCCGGCGTTGCGCGAAGCCAGGCCCGATAACTTGCTCTGCGTGGGCTGATACACCTGCGTAAGCTCCAGGCTCTGCGCTTGACGCATGTCGAGCGCGAAGGTTGAAAGCTCAGCGGAATCGAAGTCCAGGCTCGCCAGAACCTCCGCTGGTGCCGCCAGGTCGCCACCGAAGAAACGGCTCGCGAGCTCGCTGGCAGACTGTACGGCGCGATCGATGGCTGCGAGTTCCGACTCCGACAGTTCGCCCACCACCGACATGCTCACCGCACGCTGTGAGGATTGCGCGGATTCGAAGCGCGTCGAGTCCGCAGCGTAACCGGTGTAGTCGAGTTGCTCGAACTGCAGGGTCACGCGGTCGCCTTCGCGGGTAGTGACCTCGAACGACAGGCTGTGCTCCACGCTCTGCTCAAAGCGTTCCGAGCGAAGACTGCGCAGATCGCTGGGGGATACCTGTTGCAGTGCGCCGTAGCGCGCGTGGTCGCTTCCATGCCCCCGTTCGGCAGCACCGAGCGCGTTCACCGGCCGCGGCACCAGGTCGAATGGCAGTGCGCCGAACCGCCCGAAGCCCTGGGCTTGGGGGGCTTGAAGCGCCGCATCGGGACGCTGCGATGCGGCCTCCTGCGCCGAATCCGGCTCGTCCGAGAGCCTCAGAAGCTGTGCGATGTTTGGCAGCGCGCCGAGAGCACC
>JAUILW010000749.1 GCA_030432795.1 Gammaproteobacteria bacterium | reverse complement strand
GTTTCATAAGACGCAAGGGTTTCATATCGCACCGCGCACACCAGGCGTTCGACACCGAGTGCCGAGTAACGGCGCAGCAGCTTTCTGCTCGATTCGACGTCTTCCAGCGGCAATCCGGCCATGACCGTGACCGGGCCGTCGAACCCGGCCAGCGCGTCAGCGAGTTGCTCAGGGCTGCGCACCATGGGCAACCAGCCATGCCCGAATCTCCGCGCCCGCGGCAGCGCGTGCTCCGCCTGGCCGCCGAGATACACGGGCGGCATGGCAGGCTTGGGCTCGAATAGAAACGATTGGCCGTGCGAGCGCACCACGGTGTCGGAAAAACAGCTCGCCAGAAACTCCAGGAATTCATCCGTAAGCCGGCCGCGCTGGCTTCGATCCACGCCCAGCGCACGAAACTCGGCATCCATCCAGCCAACACCGAGGCCAAGCTGCAGCCTGTTGCCGGTGAGCTCCTGCACCGTGGCGATGGCTTTGGCCGTCGGCAGGGGCGGTCTATACGGCACGACAAGCACGCCCACGCCGAGGTCGATGCGCGAGGTTGCACCACCCAGCCACGCAAGCGTGGTGAGTGGATCGGTATACCGGCCACCGCTGCCTTCGGCGTCGTCCGGCGGAATGGCGATGTGATCAGTGATCCACACCGAATCAAAACCCAGTTCTTCGGCAAGCCGCGCGCCAGCCAGCATCACATCCGGCTGGCTCTGAGGGCCCATATTGCGAAGTGTGACGCCGACCTTCATCTATGGCTCACTCCAAAGGTACGAGGTTTGCGTAACCAAGCATCAGCCATTTGGCTCCGGCACTGCTGAAGTTCACCTGCACGCGTGCCCGGTCGCCACTGCCCTCGCACTGCAGCACAACGCCCTCACCGAATTTTCCGTGATGTACGCGCTGGCCCATGCGTAACGCGCCGTCATCCGCAGCGTAGGCCTGCTCCGCGAAACCGCCGCCACCGAAGCTGCGTTGAGCGACACCGCCCACCCGCACCTCTTCGAGCACGTCCGACGGAATCTCCAGCAGAAAGCGCGACGGCCGATTGTAGGTATCCGTGCCGTGCAGGCGGCGGGTTTCAGCATAGGTGAGGTAGAGCTGCCGCATGGCACGGGTGACGCCCACGTAGGCCAGGCGGCGCTCTTCTTCCAGACGAGCGGGGTCTTCCGCCGACATCCTGTGCGGGAAAAGTCCTTCCTCGACACCGGCCAGAAACACCAATGGAAACTCCAGCCCCTTGGCAGAGTGCAAGGTCATCATCTGCACCGCCGGACCTGCGTCCGCCTGCGCATCACCGGAGTCGAGCGCTACCTGATCGAGAAAGTCCGCCAGCGGGTTGCCTTCCTCGTCCACCGCCAGCGGAAACACCTGGTCCTGCGAGAACTGACGGCAGGCGCGCACCAGCTCTTCGAGGTTTTCTTTGCGCGCCAGCCCCTTTTCACCGCGTTCGCTCATGTGAAATGCCATCAGCCCACTCAGCTCGATGCACTGCTCGGCCACCTCGTGCAGTCTGGCATCTTCCACGCTGGCGGCGATGTCGTCGATCAGCCTGACAAAGCCGCCTACGTTCGTATTGACGCGGCCGCTGAAGACGCCACTGGCGATACCTTCCTTGCTCGCCTGCCACATGGATACGCCGCGCTGGCGCGCATAGTCGCGTACGGCTTCTACCGTCTTGTCACCAATGCCGCGCGTAGGGGTATTAATGACCCGTTCGAACGCCGGATCCGAGTGTCGGTCGTGCACCAGGCGCATATAGGCGAGCGCGTTCTTGATCTCAGCGCGCTCGAAAAAGCGCTGACCGCCGTAGATGCGATACGGGATATCCGCGCGCAAAAACGCTTCTTCCAATACCCGCGACTGCGCGTTCGATCGGTACAGCA
>JAUILW010000748.1 GCA_030432795.1 Gammaproteobacteria bacterium | reverse complement strand
GCGCAAACTGAGCTACAAGGAGCAGCGTGAGCTGGACGCTTTGCCTGGTCAGATCGAGGCGCTGGAAGCGCGCCAGGCGGAGCTGACCTCGCAGACGACGGATCCCGCCTTCTACGAGCAGCCGCAGGCGGTAGTCGCGGAGGCGCTGAAGGCCCTGGCCGCCGTGCAGGCGGAACTGGAAGCGGCGTTTGATCGCTGGTCGCAGCTGGACGGTTAGCTGAGCGAGGCTCGGGCGGGCGCCGTGCCGGTTGGGAGATGTACATTCCCATCCACGATTGCCACGCCTCGTCGTGGCTTGGGCCGACCATGTTCTCAGCGCCCCTAATGCAATGGGCATTTGGCACGGATATAGCCGCCAGGCGGAACGGCGAGCTGATCGAATGCCTCGCCTACGGCCGTACCACCCACGCTGCAACCGGTGATGGAACAGGTAATGAGAATATGCGAGTAGCCGCTCCCTGCGTTCATCAAAGGCAACAGACTGTTCGTCACTCGATCCTTGCCGTGTTAGAGGGTCTGCATACCGAGATCGACGTTGTCCATGAAGAAGCCCAGCAGGTCCGGCGCAATCGGCGGGGGAGGGGCGGGCCGATCAAAAAGCGGCCCGCATCGACGGTCGTAAGCACGCAGATCCTAGACCAATGGCGTTTTCGGGTGACGTGTGTGTCAGGCGTGGGATGCGAACCGACCGCAAAACCAGACGAAAGATGACAACGCAGTTATTTACTTGGTAAGAGCAAGGCTTCGTCGATCGCTACGAACACATCCGCTGCCTTGACTAAGAGCTGCGAGGTCAACGCTGGCACGCCGTACACATCCGACTGAGTGCCGAAGCGCTGGCGAATCCGTGCCAGCAGCACATCGAAGTCGCCGTCTCCGGTGACCAGAACCACACGATCGCATTCCTGCGCCGCTTCGTACACGTCCAGCGTGATGCCCACATCCCAGTCGGCTTTTGTTGTGCCGTCCAGACGCTTGAGGACGGGACGCAGCTTCACAGTGAATCCGATCGCGTGGAGGATGGCCTGAAACTGCATCTGCCTGGCGTCGCCACGGTCGGTGGCGTAGGCCACAGCCTCTACGAGCTCGCGGTTTTCAGTGACCTGTGCCCAGAACCTGTTGTAGTCGAAGTTGCGGCCATAGATCTGCCTGCAGGTGTAGTAGACGTTCTGCACGTCAACGAAGATGCTGACGCGTTCTAGCACGGGCGGAGATGCACTCATGGGCTGCTGATCAATGGCGGGTGGAGCGCACAGGATAAACGCACTGTGAGTGCCAGTGGCGAGTTCGTTCGTCCGGATTTTGTTTGTCGCGTTCACCGGCGTGCTGGTGCAGTACGGCGCTACCGGCTGAGGTTGCGCTCAGGTCTCGCCCAATTCTTCGGAGGGCTGGGTAATCACGAGCGGTTTATCCTACGGGAGAAGATCAGGTAGTGGTTGCCGTACTTCCGCCAGCGACGCACGCGCTGAGCCAGCCTGACTTTACCCGAGGTTTTGTCGCTCCCTGAATTGCTGCCGTAGCGCCTGCGGAAAGTGCCCGTCAACACGACAAGCTGCACGACGGAGAAGCGCAGGCCGACATCCCTCTACCCAAGCCTGCAATCCGGTACGCGTATCTGAACGGAGACGGTTCGCTCGGCAAGGCTCGGGCGTGGATTCCCTCGCCGTCAATCCATGAACCGTCTAAAGAACTCTGCGACCAGTGGCGATGCGGTGATGTCTGCTTCATTCAGCGGGTTGCCCCAGTGCAAGCCATCGCTGTTTCCCAGCGCAACGAAAACCAGCGCCTCATCCGGCACCATGACGAGCATCCCGGCGTAAGCGTCAGGCCACCAGCCGCCGTGCCAGACAACTCTGCGGCCGTTGATCTGCTCGACATA
>JAUILW010000747.1 GCA_030432795.1 Gammaproteobacteria bacterium | reverse complement strand
GGTGGAACCCACCGCGCAGCCGTATCACGATGTGTGCCTGCACGAGATTCCACCCAACGGCCAGGGCCTGGCGGCGCAGATCGCCCTGGCGATCCTCGCCCATCTACCAGCGACGGAGCTCGACTCAGAAGACGCCCTGCATCTGGAAATCGAGGCGATGAAGATCGCCGTGCGGGCGGCATTCGATCACTTCGCGGATCCTGCCGCGATGCGCACCACCCCCGAGGCTCTGCTGGCCCCTGGATCCATCGAGCGCGCCGCCGCGGGTATCGGCCAACGCGCCAGCGCCCTGCCTCCGGTGGCGCTGCCGGTCGGACCCGACACCGTATACCTCACGGCGGCCGATGCCAGCGGCATGATGGTGTCGTTCATACAATCCAACTTCATGGGCTTCGGCTCCGGCATCGTCATTCCCGGCACCGGTATCAGCATGCAGAACCGCGGCCACGGCTTCGTGCTGGATCCGGACCATCCCAACTGCGTGGGTCCGGGCAAACGCCCTTTTCATACCATCATTCCCGGCTTCGTCACCGAGGGCGGCGCGCCGCGCCTCAGCTTCGGCGTCATGGGCGGCCACATGCAGCACCAGGGACACGTGCAGATGGTGCGGCGCATCTTCGACCACGGACAGAATCCGCAGGCCGCAAGCGACGCGCCCCGCTGGCACGTGTATCCGGATTTTTCCGTGGGCCTTGAGCGTGGCGTGTCACCGCAGATCCACGCAGGCCTCGAAGCGCGCGGCCATCGCGTGCGCTACGAGCGGCGGCCGTGGATCTTCGGCGGCGCCCAGCTCATCCATCGCACCGACGACGGCTACGTGGCAGGCTCGGACCATCGCAAGGAAGGTTGCGCCGTCGGTTTCTGACGGGCACTCTTCTTCGACACCAACGGGAGGAGAAACCATGAGCATTACGGGCGGATGTTACTGCGGTGCGGTGCGCTACGAGTCAGAGGGTGATGCGCTGATGAAGGCACAGTGCCATTGCCGCGAGTGTCAGTACCTCACCGGCGGCAGCCCCAACGTGTTCATGGCCGTGCCTGCGGACGGCTTTCGCTATACCAAAGGGCAGCCCAAAGGCTTCACCCGCACGGACATCGATGGCGCCGTAACACGTGAGTTCTGCCCGGACTGCGGTACCCACCTCGTCACCCGTGCGCCGGCGCTGCCGAACGGTGTGGTGCTCAAGGTTGGCGGCATGGACGACCCGAGCCAGTTCGGCGGCCCGGACATCGCCATATTCACCGTGGACGCGCAGCCGTTCCACCAGATACCCGAAGGGATACCTGCGTTCGAACGTGTTCCGGGTTAGCGCGCTTGCAGCGCTTGCGTGCTGTCTTGCGGGTAGCGTGTTGGCTGACACGTTAACAGCATCGACTGCCGAAGGCGTGCTCGCCGGCGCCTGGGCAGACGAGGCCCGCGGTATCCGTGTGTTCCGCGGCGTGCCCTACGCGCTACCGCCTACCGGCGAACGACGCTTCGCGCCTCCGCAGCCGCCGGCGCCGTGGTCCGGCAATCGAGACGCCACGCAATTCGCCGCCGCATGCCCCCAGCATGAAGCCCGCGATGCCTTTGTGTGGTCGCGTGGCGATTTTGCAGCCAGCGAGGATTGCCTGTACCTGAACATCTGGGCGTCAGCACCATCGCCGGCACCGCGGCCGGTGATGGTGTGGTTTCACGGAGGCGCGCACACATCAGGTTACGCCCACGCAAAGATCTTCGACGGCACCGAGCTTGCCGCCCGCGGTGTGGTGCTCGTCACCGTCAACTATCGCCTGGGTGCGCTCGGCTTTCTGGCCCACCCGGCGCTGAGCGCTGCATCTGCTTCCGGCGCCAGCGGCAACTGGGGGCTGATGGACAAAATCGCTGCACTGCAGTGGGT
>JAUILW010000746.1 GCA_030432795.1 Gammaproteobacteria bacterium | reverse complement strand
GCATACCCGAGATCGCCAGAACGGCAGAGCACGTCACCGTGTTTCAGCGCACGCCGCAGTACTCCCTGCCCGCCCGCAACCGGCCGCTCACGGCAGAGGAAGTTACGGAGAGCCGCACCGATTGGGAGAACCTGCGCACGTCCATGCGCAGGCGCGGCGGCTGGCCTTTTAAAACCACCCGGCGGCGCTCTGGTGACTACACGCCGGAGCAGCGACACGAGATCTACGAGCAACTCTGGGAGGGTGGCGGCATCCATCTGGCCATCAACAGCTTCGCGGGCGTGCTGAGTAAAAAGGACCTGAACGAAGAAGTTTCCGAGTTCGTGCGCGGCAAGATCCGCGAAATTGTCAAAGACCCGGTCACCGCGCAGAAACTCATGCCGAGCTACTACTTCGGCACCAAGCGGCTGATCCTCGACAACGGCTACTTCGAAACCTACAACCGCGACAACGTGTCGCTGGTGGATCTGCGCGAGGATCCGATTGCGTGCTTCACCCCCACCGGCATTCGCACGCAAAGCGGCGAGCACCCCATCGACATTCTGGTGCTCGCTACCGGCTTCGATGCAGTGAGCGGATCGATGCTGAACCTGAACCCGAAAGGCCGGGATGGGATCAGCCTGAAAGAAAAGTGGCAGTCGCGCTTCGACAACTACCTCGGCACCACTATTGCCGGTTTTCCGAACCTGTTCATGATCCACGGTCCTGGCGCGCCGGGCGTGTTTTTCACCATGCCGCTCGGCGGTGAGCTGACCACCGCATGGATCGGCGACTGCATCCGTCATCTACGCGGCAACGGCCTCGGTGCGATGGAAGCAACCCACGCCGCCGAAGCGCTCTGGGACCGCGAGATCAACGACATCGCCGATCGCACGCTCTACCCGTACACGGACTCCTGGTACATGGGCGCCAATGTCCCGGGCAAACCACGGCAGTTTCTCGGCCACCTGCGCGGCTCCCAGTACTTCGACCGGCTCAGTGAAGTAGCCGAGGAAGGATACGAAGGCTTCGTGCTGGAACCCGCGCACCGCTAAATCAAGGAAAACAGGTGGCTACAACCAACGTTCGCACCCGTCCCGTACGGTACTCGGTGGTGCTCCTCGCTGCGCTGGCGGTGTTCATCTGCTACATGGACCGGGTCGTCATCTCGGTAGCCATCATCCCCATGGCGGGAGACTTCGGCTGGAGCCCTGAAGAACAGGGCCGGGTGTTGTCGTCGTTCTTTGTCGGCTACCTGCTCACCCAGGTCGCCGGCGGTTGGCTGGCGGAGCGCTACGGCGGCAAGATCGTGCTCGGCGCCGGCGTGCTGTTCTGGTCTGCGTTCACCCTGCTCACGCCGATCGCCGCCGCCGGCGGCATGCTCGCGCTGCTCGTCACCCGGGTTCTGATGGGCGTCGGCGAAGGCGTCACCTTCCCCTCCATCTACGCAATGTTCGGGCGCTGGATTCCAGCCCAGGAGCGCTCCCGCGGCGTCGGCATTCTGTGGTCCATGATTCCTCTGGGCAGCGTGTTTGCGTTGGTCGCCACGCCCTGGATCGTCGGCCGCTACGGCTGGGAGATGGCGTTCTACGCATTTGGACTCATCGGCTTCGTCTGGTGGGCCGCGTGGCAGCGTATGGCGACGGAACGGCCTGAATTGCACCCGAGAATCACTGCAGCGGAACTCGCCGAGATTCACGGCTCAGAATCTGACAATGCACCCGACACACCCCCGCCGCCACTGCGCCTGCTGCTGCGCACACCGGCCGTCTGGGCAATCATCGTCTGCCATTTCTGCGCCAACTGGGGCAGCTACGTGCTGCTGGCGTGGATGCCGACCTACATCAACCAGGGGCTCGGCGTAGACTTTGCCGCCGTCGGCATCTTCACCATGATCCCGGCGT
>JAUILW010000086.1 GCA_030432795.1 Gammaproteobacteria bacterium | reverse complement strand
CGCCTCGGTGACCTGGTTTGACGCGTCTGCAAACGCTGCATCAACCGCCTCGCTGTCCTTGCGCACCTCACCGCCACCGGCGGCAGCAATATCCTTCGCCTGGGCGATCATGCCGGTCCAGGAGTCGCTTGAGGCGCTGGCATCATCCCACTGCACCTTGAGTTTGCCTTTGGCGTCCAGCACCGACCAGGTGTCTTCGCCGACGATGGCCACACCACCGCGCAGCACCGGCAGGCCCTTCAGGAAAGCCATCTGGGCATCGCCCGGGCGATCGTCGGGGGCGAGAATGAATGCATCGGTGATGCCGGGCAGTGCCTTGATCTCAGCGGCGTTGAACGACACCGCGATGCCGCCCACACGTGGGCAGCGGCTATAGGTCGCGTATTGCATGCCGGGCACGTCCACATCGATGCCGAACTCCGAGCCGCCGGTGGCGATGACCAGGTTTTCAACGCCTGTGATGGCCTTACCGATGATGGTGTAGGCGCGCGGGTCCTTGAAGGTGAGAAATTCCGGTTCGGGCACGGGTTGTTCCGCTGCCAGGCGCGCGAGTTGACCAAACGTACGCCGTTCTCCGGAGCTGTGGACGACCTCGCTGTCTCGGGCTTCCAGTTGTTCACGGTCTACCTCCATGAGGAGAGCGGCTGCACCGATGAGCATCTCACGGGCGGAAGCGCCTACCCGGCGCATGGCTTCGAGGTTCGCGGGTACGGAACGGGAACCCCCCGCGCCCTGAAGACCGAAGCGGTCCTCCACTGGTGCGTTGATCACCTCCACGTCTGCCCAGCGCGCGCCCATTTCTTCGGCAATCACCATTGGCAGGGTCGTCATGATGCCCTGGCCCATTTCCGGAATGGACGAGTAGATGGTGATCTGCCCGTCGGGGGTGATTTTCACGAAAGCGTTCAGCTCTTCGGAGCGCACCAGGACGCCGTCTTCGGCGGTCTGTGCCGCAGCGGGAAGGTGGTACTGCAGCATGAAGCCGCCGCCGGCGACGAGGCTCGCTTTGAGCAGGCTGCGTCGGTTTAGAGTGCTCATGAGCGGGCCTCCTCTTTGGTGTCGGCGTTATAGGCCAGTGCTGCAGTGTGAATGGCCTTGCGGATGCGCACGTAAGTGCCGCAACGGCAGAAGTTACCGGCCATGGCGGAATCGATGTCGTCGTCGCTGGGTGCTGCGTTGCGTGCCAGCAGCGCTGCTGCACTCATGATCTGCCCGGACTGGCAGTAGCCGCACTGGGGCACGTCTTCTTCAATCCAGGCGCTCTGCAGCGGATGCAACGCGCCGCCCGCGGCGAGCCCTTCGATGGTTGTGACCTTGCCGCTCACGGCGGATACCGGCAGCACGCAGGAGCGCACGGGATTGCCGTCTACGTGCACGGTGCAAGCGCCGCACTGGGCGATGCCGCATCCGTACTTGGTGCCGGTGAGCTTCAGCCGGTCGCGCAGGAGCCACAGCAGCGGCATGTCTGCGCGCGCCTCCACGTCGTGCGTTTCATTGTTTATGGTCAGGGTGTAGCGAGGCATGGTTCGCTCCGTATGTTGGTGATCGGTTTCAAGCGCCCCCCGAGCAGGTGAGCACTTCGCCAGTGATGAAATTGGATTCCGGCAGGCAGAACAGCAGGATGGCGCCGGCAGCGTCTTCCGTAGTGCCGGTGCGGCCGAGCGGCGTGGCCGCGCGTGAACCTTCGATCTGCTCCTGGCTTAGTCCCACCCGGTAGCTGCGGCCGCCCACATCGATGCTGGGCGGTGTTCCGCTGTAAGGTTGGGTGAGACGTGTGTCGATGTGCCCGAAGGCCACGGCGTTGACGGTGACGTTGTAGTGGCCCCACTCCTTGGCCAGGGTCTTGGTGATGCCGACAACCGCTGCCTTACCTGCCGAGTAGGCGATCTGGGTGGCAGCACCAGTAGTGCCGGACACCGACGATACGTTCACCACCTTGCGGCACCGCGGCGCGCCGAGCGTCTGTCTTTCCTCTGCGGCACGCGACCGCAGCCAGGGCGCCCACGCACGCAGAACGCGGAAGGGCGCGGTGGCGTGCATGTCTAGCATCGCGTGCCACTGGGCATCGCTGTGATTGTGCATGGCGCCGTTCCAGATATAGCCGGCGTTGTTGACGACAATATCCAGGCTGCCGAAGTGCTTCAGCACGTCGGCGACGAGCGCGTCGGGGAATTCCGGGTCGGTCAGGTCGCCCGCGAAGGCCTGCCCAGCGGCGCCAGGGAGATTGTGGGCGGTTTCGGCAGCGCGGTGGGCATCGATGTCGCATACGGCAACGCGCGCACCGCGGGCGGCCAGCTGAGCTGCCGTGGCCGCGCCGATACCCTGCGCGCCACCCGTTACCAGCGCCACCTTTCCTTCAAGCGACATACATCTCTGCTTTGCTTGTCCGAGCGTGATTCTGCCCGCCCGCCGGCTCAGGGGCCAGCAGCACGCGGCAATGCCGTAGCAATGAGTGCGGAGGCGGCGGTAAACACCGTCGCTGCTACAAGGCACGCTTCGAGCCCGAACGACTGGTAGACCCAGCCTGACGCGACGGTGCCGAGCAGACGACCGGCAGCGTTGGACATGTAATAGAAACCCACGTCCAGGGTCACACCGTCGCGCTCCGCGAAAGCGACAATGAGGTAGGAGTGCACCGCGGAGTTCACCGCGAAGGCCGCAGCGTAGGTGATGAGCCCGACGATGAGCACTGCGGCGGCCGGCGCTCCCGCGACCAGCGCACCGGCCATGGCAGCGGGCACCACGACCAGGGCCCATCCCCAGCCTGCTGCGGTGCCGCCATGGGGATCCGTATTGTTTCGCATCCTCGTAATGCGCGGCGCCAGCGCCTGGATGAAACCGTAGCCTATGATCCAAGCTGCGAGTAGCGTGCCCACCGCAACGTTCGACCAGCCGAGTTCGTGCTGCAGGTAGACCGGCAGGGCCACGACGAACCAGACATCGCGTGAGCCGAACAGGAATAGCCGCGCGCCGGACAGGAGGTTGATGCGGCGGCTCTTCGACAGCAGATCGGTGAACTTCGGCTTGAAGGTGGTCTTGCCGAGATGGCGATCCAGCGCGAAGACGGCCACCAGCGTGACGACGGCGAGCATGGCCGCCATGGCCAGCACCGCGCCCTGAAAGCCGAAGGCTCCGAGCATCGCACCGCCGAGGAAGAAACCGGCGCCCTTGAGTGCGTTTTTCGAACCGGTGAGTGCTGCCACCCAGCGGTACAGCCGCCCGTCCTGCTCGCCCACCACGAGCTTCACACCGCTCTTGGCGCTGAGCTTGTTCAAATCTTTGGCGATGCCGGACAGCGCCTGGGCGGCCATGACCCAGGCGATGGTGAGCATGGCAGGGTCCACGAGCAGCATGCCGAGCGCGCCGATCTGCAGGAGCAGACCGCCGATCAATGTGGCGGTGAGTCCGATACGCGCGGCCAGCCAGCCGCCGAGCAGGTTCGTAACCACACCGAACAGCTCGTAGAAGAGGAACAGCAGGGCAATATCCAGCGGGCTGTAGCCGAGCTGATGAAAGTGCAGCACCACCAGCATGCGCAGGGCGCCGTCGGTAAGGGTGAAGGCCCAGTAGCTGGCGGTAATCAGGGCGTACTGACGCACAGGCTCAGAGCTTTGCAGCAACCAGGCGGGCCAGCTCCATCAGGCGATGCACGTAGCCGATCTCGTTGTCGTACCAGGCGAGGATTTTTACGAAGGTGCCATCCACTACCTGTGTGGACAGTCCATCGACGATGCTGGAGCGGCGATCGCCGCGAAAGTCCGTGGACACCAACGGCCTGTCTTCGAAGCCGAGGATACCTTTCAGGCGGCCTTGCGCAGCCTCCTGAAGCGCAGCATTCACCGCTTCTACACTGGTGGACTTCGCCAGCTCGAAACCGAGATCGGTGAGCGATGCGTTGGCCAGCGGTACGCGCACGGCGAGGCCGTCGAGCTTGCCGCGCAGCTCCGGGAAGATATCGGCGATGGCGGTGGCCGAGCCCGTGCTGGTGGGGATCAGCGACATGCCCGCGGCGCGGGCGCGGCGGTAGTCCTTGTGGTAGGCATCCAGCACGCGCTGGGTGTTGGTGATGTCATGAATGGTGGTGATGGCGCCGTGGCGAATACCGAACGCTTCATGCACCACCTGGATCGCCGGTGCGATGCAGTTGGTGGTGCAGGAGGCGGCCGTGATGATGTCGTGCGCTGCACTGTCATACAGGTGCTGGTTTACGCCCATGACGATGTTCAGCGCGCCATCCTTTACGGGTGCGGAGACCACCACCTTGCGCACGCCGGCCTCCAGGTACGGCGCAAGCGCCGTCATGGTGCGGAAAGCGCCGGTACATTCCACCACGAGATCCACGCCGAGCTTGGCCCAGTGGGTGTCCTGGATGGCCTGGTTGCGTGAGTAAGCGATCGGTCTGCCGTCGATCAACAGGTGGTCCGTATCCGCCCCTACCGACACATCCCACGCGCCGTGCACGGAATCGTGGGCAAGCAGATGTGCGGCAGCCTGCGCATCACCAGCGATTTCGTTGACTGCGACAATGTCGAACTCAGGCCAGCCCCATGCAGCGCGCAGCGCCAAGCGACCCATGCGGCCGAAGCCGTTGATGGCGATTCTGGTAGCCATTTCTACCCCTGGAAAGTGTTGGCAATGTACCACGGGAGCATGACAACACCGTGAAGCGGCAGGTCAGGAGCGGGGAGGTACGAAGACCGATCCCCTGCGAACCGATACACCGCCAACCGCTCCGCCGATGTCCTGATTGGTGCGCACGGCGTCGAGTTCTTCCTCTGTCAAACCGTACTCGCGCGCTAGTGCCACCGCTTCATCGCTGAGCGTGCTGCGCTGCAGCACATTGACCAGTGCGTTTTTTCGCACACCGGCATCGTCGATCTGTTCCAGTAGGTCCCGTGCGGCTGATAGCCCCGCACTCGGCTGACCCTGCACAAGCGCGCTGTACAGTGTGTCGCGGTGCCTGCCGGCAGGCTGTTCGCGGACGTAGCCCAGCGCGCGTTGTGGATCTCTCATTGCCATCGTCGACACGATGATTGATTCAAAGCCCGGACGCGCTTGCGGTTCGAGCAGCTCCAACCTTTGCAGCGCCTCATCCGGTGCCCGCATGGCGAGCTGCTGCAGCACCTGCACAGTGACGATCTGCCGGGTTTGGTTTGGCAGTTCCGCTGCCATTTCCAGTGCCAGGCGGCTGTCCAATGAAGCAAGGTGAACGCTTGCCACGGCAATGATGGAGGGCCGCGCCTCCCCTGTGGCGTACACATCCAGCCAGCGGGTGACGGTTTCCTTGGGTTGGTCGGCGAGTGCCCCTGCCACGGCTGCCAGGGCGGTGCGTCGTTCAGATGCGGCCAGGCTTGCGGCGAACTGAGACGCGGCTTCGAGGTCCGTCCGGGCCCAAATCTGCGCCGCTTGCTTGAGCGCCACCCGGCGTAGCGCACCGTCCTGACCGGCGGCCCACCGGGCGGCTGCTGCCGGGTCCTGTTGAGCCCAGGCGCTGACGAGCTGCTGCGCGAGAATTTCGCGGCCGGAATCCGCTGGCACCTCGGCCAGCAACATTGCGGCGGTGGCTGGGTTGTCTCGGGCGATTGCCTGCAGCGACATCATCAACTTGCCTATGCGCTGGTTGGGCTCCTCGCTGCTCGCCAGCGCCTCGCGGAATGCGGCCTGGGGGTCTCCCAGCTCCTGGAATTGCTCGGCGATGCGCTCAACCATCTGCATAAGCTGCTGGCGTTCGGGGTCGTCAGCCAGGGTTGCCAGATGTCGTGCGGTGTTGGTGTCACTGCGGGCAATGAGCATGACGTAACCGGACAGTTGCTGGGAATCGATATCGAGTGCGTCCAGGAGCGCTGCATCCAATAGCTCGGGATACACCAGCACTGCCAGGCTGCGCAGCCACTCGCGATGTTGCGCGAGTGCATCGTCGCTCAGCATTTCGCGCAGAGCGTCTGCGCCGCCTTCGGCAATCCTTGCGTTCAGTTTGACGCGTTCCGACAGGTGTGTGGGTGTAGGTCGGGCGTGCGTGATCGGGGAGGCGGGTACCGATGGTACGAGTGCAGGTGGCGGCAACCCTGTCGGACGTTCGGTCGATGGTAGCTGGCCGTACCAGACACCTGCGAAGAAGGCTGCCGGTGCGAGCAGGATAAGTGCTGCAAAGACGATTCTGCGCATCATGAACGCCTCCGCCATATCGATGCGTTAGGCGGCTATCCTACCAGCAGTGGACGACCTGGTGGGTGTCGATCTTGCAGACGTTGGCCGTGCCGCCTGGTTGAGCGGTCGTGAACCGCAATGCGCTGGTAATCTGATGTGGCCGCGGCATAAGCTCGCTGCCTGGTGTGTTCACATTTGTTAGGGGCTGTGGTGCCGACCACCCGGTGTGGCGTGCGGTTGGACTGGTAGAGATCGCCAGCGGTGGACACGTTGGTCGATCTGCCTGATCCCTCGAATTCCATGGGGGACTCATCCGCGCTCACTCACACATTCCAATCACCGTGGGCTCCAGTGGTCACCCTGCCGCGCTGCAGTGAAAATCCTGGCGGGTGAATCAGAGGTCCTGCCCCAGCCCCCCCGCTACTGCACCCACCACGCGGTGCTCCCATCGCTGCTGAACACCAGACCAAGGCGGTGCTCTGACTGAGCGGACTCAGGGAAGGCTGGGGCTGCCTAGGCGATGGCAGCCGATAGCAGATACGCGATCAGGCTTGTGGGAATCACGGAGTACATCCTGGCGTGCCGGGTTCCTACGCTGTTGCGGGTAAGCAGTATGATGCGCATATGGTTGGCAAAATTGTAGATGCTCTCGGCGATGTGCCCGTTGACACCTTCCTTGCGGAGTACTGGCAACGCAAGCCGTTGCTCGTTCGTCAGGCCTTCCCCAACGTGGAGCCACCGCTCTCTGGTGATGAGCTGGCGGGCCTGGCGTTAGAGGAGGAGGTCGAGTCGCGGCTGGTTATCGGCGCGGGTCCGTGGGCCTTGCGCCACGGGCCGTTCTCGGAGGAAGACTTTGCCGACCTTCCGGAGCGCGACTGGACCCTGCTCGTGCAAGCCGTGGATCTTTGGGTGCCGGAGGCAGCGGCATTGAAGCAACGGTTCAGCTTCCTGCCACCCTGGCGCCTTGACGATGTCATGGTGAGCTTTGCTGTACCCGGGGGTAGCGTTGGCCCCCACTACGATCATTACGATGTGTTTCTGCTGCAGGTGTCCGGGCGTCGACATTGGCTGGTGAGTGAGTATCTCGACGGCGATCCGCCGCTGGTGGAAGGGGCCGATCTGAGAATCCTCCGCGACTTCCAGCCCGTGGAGAGCTGGCTGCTCGAGCCCGGAGACATGCTCTATCTGCCGCCACGGGTCGGCCACTGGGGTGTCGCCGAAGATGCCTGTATGACCTGCTCGGTGGGCTTCAGGGCGCCAACGGCCGCGGAGATGCTCGGCGATATGGCCGTGGAGCTTATGATGCGATCCAATGAGAGTTACCTGCGAGACCCGCCGCTCACCGTCGATATGGCTGGTGAGGAGATCTCGCCTGCGTTCGTCGACCAGGCCCGCGCGCTGCTGCGTGATGTGCTCGATGATGACGCCCTGCTGGCAGATTGGCTCGCCCGCTACATGACGGCACCAAAGTATGGCGATCTGCAGGTTCAGACGGGCGAGCTGCGCCGCGCCCGCGCGAACGGCATTCTGTATGAGAACGGTGAGCGCGTAGAATGACACGCTCAGTGGCGAAGCGTGATAAGTGAAGGATGTCCGACATGTCTGAAGAATCTGGTTTCGAGCCGCGTATCTCCAACGCCGAGGTGAAAGCCCGCTGGCGTATCGACGCCTCAGAGCACCCGGATGATCGGCCGCTGGCGGAACTCAACCCCGGGCACGGTGACTGGTTCGAGCAGAACAAGGCGCTGGCTGTGTTCGATCGATTGCGGCGCGAGGCGCCAGTGCACCGAACGCAGGACAGCCAGTTCGGCGCCTACTGGTCGGTGAGCAGCTACGACGACGTGAAGTACGTGGACACGCACCACCATATCTTCTCCTCGGACATCATGAACGGCGGTATCCGCCTCGGCGGCCAGCCGCTCACCGAGCCGCCGCCGGACCTGTTCCACCTGCCGATGTTCATCATGCAGGACCAACCCGTGCACGATGAGCAGCGCAAGGTAGTCGCGCCCATGTTCACTCCCACCCGGCTGGCAGCCATGGGCGAAGAGATTCGCCAGCGCGCCGGTGAGATTCTCGACAACCTGCCGCGCGGCGAGACCTTCAACTGGGTACGTGAGGTGTCGGTGGATCTCACCGGACGCACCCTGGCGACGCTGTTCGATGTGCCGCAGGAAGACCGCCACAAGCTGATCCACTGGTCCGACACGGTGGAGCGCATCGGCGATCCGGACTACTTCGAAACGCCGGCCGAAGGCTTCGCCGAGATCTGGAAATGCTTCGAATATTTCAACGGCATATGGCAGGAACGCCAGGCGGCCAAGGTACCGGGTGATGATCTCATCTCATTTCTTGCGCATGGCGAAGCCACCAAGAACATGGCGCCCAACGAGTTTCTAGGCAACGTGTTGCTGCTCATCGTCGGTGGCAACGACACCACGCGAAACTCCATCACGGCCGGCGTGCAGGCGTTGAACCGATACCCGGAGGAGTACGACAAACTCAAAGCTGACGCCAGCCTCATCCCGCACATGGTGTCGGAGATCATCCGTTGGCAGAGCCCGGTGGCGCACATGTGCAGAACTGCGATGCAAGACGTGGAGCTTGGCGGCCAGCAGATCAAGAAGTGGGACAAAGTGGCCATCTGGTATCTCTCCGGCAACCGCGATGCGGGCCATTTCGCAGATGCGGATCGTCTGATTATCGATCGCGACAATGCCCGCAGCCATCTGTCTTTTGGTTTCGGCATCCACCGGTGCCTGGGCAACCGACTGGCGGAACTGCAGTTGCGCATCCTGTGGGAAGAGATCATGAAGCGTTTCAAACACGTAGAAGTGGTGGGAGAGGCGCGCTATCTGAACTCGAGCTTTATCCGGGGGATTACCGAACTGCCGGTACGGGTGCACGACCGGTGAGTGATTCACGCGCGTAGAGGTGCGCCGCTGCGGCGCAACATGCTCGTCAGTAGTATTTCCTGACGTAACGCTTTGCGTACTTTCTAAGCTTCTTATTGGCTGCTTCGTTGCCAAGATCCTTGAGAAAAGGGAGGTATCTCGGATCTGCGCTGTTCGCCAAGGCGCGGCACATCCAGGCTGCGGCCTCGAGTTCGATTCTCGTGCTCAACGGTTCATCCGACGCATGACGTAGCTGCATTTCCAGGGTGCTTAGAATGGCATCACTGAACAACTGCTCGTTGGTGATGCTTTTCGCAGTGCGTATCTGTTGGCTCGGAATGCCGCCTGAGAGTTGTGCGATGAACCACGAGACCCTGTCCGAGTAGTCGACTTGCAACGCATCCGGGATCGACTCGTTGTCGATGTACCATCCGGGAAACACCCTGCGGATCTGGATGCTTGTGCTCAGCTCAGGCGCCTCAACAGAATCCAGGCTGCTGTAAGTTGCACTAGGAATTGGCAGGTTCATCCGGTTGGTGATTCGGACGAATGACGTTTCTCCTCGTGCGATCTCTATTTTTGCAGCGCTATCGTTAACGCCGTGCCACTCGCCCCAGTTCGCCTGCACCTCAAAGCGCCCGGGCTTGACGGAAAGCACGATGTGTTGATTTCGGGGTAGGCGAGCGATGGGCTTTCCGTTGACTCTGATCATCGGCTTGAAAGCCAGTGGTGGAGAGAAGTTCGGTCGGAAGATGATGAGTTGCGTTTCCGCGGAAGTGTTTAGCCCCTCATCCGAACTGGCCTGCGCTACAGCAGCGCTTGCAAATCCGATTGCCGCCCAAGTACACAACCGGCGCAGTGTTGAAAACGAATGCATGCGAATCAGCGCCCTCTTCTATTCGGGTAAAGCCAGTTCCCTGATCAGAGTAAAAAGAACGAGTCCGCGGTGCATTAGTCTATTACCTATCGATCTACTACATATCGGTTTACCACGCATCGGCATCACTCCTTGACGCGATGATCATCGAATCCACGATAAGC
>JAUILW010000085.1 GCA_030432795.1 Gammaproteobacteria bacterium | reverse complement strand
CGCCCAGCGCAGCGCCGTGCGCCACGCGGAAGTCGGCGGCGTGCACAGCCCCAACGCCTCCCCGATCGATTCGACTAAGGGGCCGTGGGGACTGAAGCGCACTTCGAACACTTGCCGGCCCGCCCCGTGCACACCGATGTCCTCGTTGCGCACCGTGAGCGGGCGCCGGCCGGCTTCCGTGCGGCAGGCGTCGCCCTCTACCTGCTCGATGTACACATCGTAGCTGTCGACGAAGCCGGTGGTCAGGCCCCAGGCGATGTCCGGCGTGCGGCCCATCATGAAGTACGGCACACCGGGAAATCCGGCGCCGAACACGTCGAAATCTCCCGCGTGCAGATGGGCGTAGAAAAAGGTGTTGGGGATGCTGTGCGGCTGGTGCGGATCGCTGGCCAGCATCGCCGCACCGCTGGCGCTGAGCGCGCCGGTTACCGCCCAGTTGTTGCTGCCGGATAGCGGCACCCTGCCCTCCGCCTCCGGATAGGCCAGCGGCACAGCGGACAGGTCGAGACTACGCAACGGCTCCTGCAGCAAGCGCACGACCTCGGCATCTTCATCACTGAAGCGCAGCAGGTTGCCGCGAAACCATTCGACGCCATGGGTCGCCATGAGCCGACCGATGATCATCTTCTCCGCCCAGGATTTGTGCTGGAACCAGGAAGTGAAGCGATAGCGGGCGGCGATGTCGTTGCGTGTAAAACGGCGCGGCTCGGCGCCCGCGTGGCGGAACTCTGGTGGTACTTCATCGAGCCCGTCGATGAATGCATTCATGCCGTCGAGGTAGGCGTCCACCAGCCAGTCACCGTCGCTTGCAGGCATCGCCGTCTGCCGGCCGTCCACATTACACGCCCGCTGGATGAGATCCTGACCGATGAAGCGACTCCCCAGAAGCGCCGCTGCCTCGCCGTTGGCGTAGGCGGTGCTCTGGTGAATCTGCCAGAGGCGCTCAGACGCCGCCGCGTAGCCAAGCCCTCGATAGGCATCGCCGACGTCGGCTGCGAAGATGTGTGCAAATCCTGCTTTGTCCCAGACGATCTCCATCGATCCTGTAGAACCAGGCAACCTACCCCGCATGCGCCCCCCTCGGATGCTACCCACAGCCCACTACGCGCGACCATAGCATGACGTAGCGGCTTTCATCAGGTAACGCGCCGCAGGTTGAGAACCGACGGCGATTGGCCATAAGCTGACCCCGGGAGAGAGGAGTTTACCGTGTCGCTGATCGCGTGGTCCTGGTTGTTTCTTGTGCTCTATATCGGCCTCATGGTCGGCATTGGCGTGTTCGCCGGCCGACGGGTGAAGCACGCCGACGACTTCGCCACCGCCAGGGGCGGTTATGGGCCGGTTTTCCTGGCCTTTGCCTTCGCTGCCTCCACCGCTAGCGGCGCGACCTTTCTCGGCACGCCGGCGCTGTCCTACGAATGGGGCTACGCCGCCAACTGGGGCAACTTTCTGTATCCGCTGGGCCTGTACTTCGGAGTGCTGATCTGCATGCGCCTGGTGGCCACCGCCGGCAATCGCTTCGGCAATCGCTCCATCCCCGAGTACCTGGGCGACCGCTATCAGAGCGAAGGTATCCGCGTGCTGGTTTCGCTGCTGTCACTGGTGCTGTTTTTCTACCTGGCCGGCCAACTCGTCAGCGGCCTGGTGATGTTCGAGATCTTTCTCGGCCTGCCACCGGCATGGGCACTGATCATCACCGGCGCGGTGTTGCTGGTGTATGTCGCTCTGGGCGGCGCACACGCAGACATTTTGACCGACGGGCTGCAGGGCTTTCTGATGCTCGCACTTTCGGTGGTGGTCATTGCGATCTTTCTGTTCGGCAGCGATCTGTACGGCGGGCTGGATGCGCTTACCGACAACCTGAAATCGCAGGACGAAAACCTGGTTACCCCGCTCAATCCGTCCACCCCGCTCTACCACTCCTGGTGGTCGATCTTCGTCATCGTGCTGGCGCATATGCCCCTGGGTCTTCTACCGCATCTGGGCAACAAGCTCTGGGCGCTGAGGGACGGCGATGACCGCATGCAGTTCGTGAAGCTGGCGTTCCTGTTCGGCCTCACCATGGCGATGATCGGCGTCGGCGGCCTCATGGCGCGCGCCATCTTCGGCGCATCGCTCTACGATGAAGGCAATACACCGAACGCCGCGCTGCCGCTCCTGTTCATCGAGTTCTTTCCCACGTGGCTGGCAGCACTCGTGGGTGTGGGCGTACTGTCGGCCATCATGAGCACCGCAGACGGTCTGGTCGTATCTTCCTCGCAGATCATCGCCAACGACCTGTACCGGCGCACCTGGGTTCCTTACCTGGAACGCCGCGGTGCCGCCATGGACCAGGACAAGCTGGATGCACGGGTGCTGCTCATCAGCCGTATCAGCACGGTGGTGGTGCTGGTCCTGTGCATGCTGCTGGCCTGGGCGTTGCTGGATCAGAATATCGCCATCATCGTCTGGATCGGCAACGGCGGCATGATGGCGGCGTTTGCCGGGCCACTGGTGGTAGGCGCGCTTTGGCGCGGTGTAACCAAGCAGGGCGCCTACGCGGGCCTGCTGCTTGGCTTCGGCACATTTGTCGTGCTGTACATGCAGCTCATCGATCCAGCCTGGTTCGCGCCAGGTGCTCTGCACGACGCCGCCCAGTGGCTGCGCGGCGAAGGGCCCAACCCATACTCCTGTGCGGCGATGGGTGAGATCGTCTCGGTACTGGCGACGATCCTGGTGTCGAAGGCCACACAGCCATTGCCGCAGGCGCACATTGATGCCATGTTTGGGACTTCATCGAGATAGCAACAACCACCCTGGGGGGAGACATGTCCGACCTGCAAGCCGATCTGTTCAACCTGGCGATGTCCGAAGAAGCGCTGCCGCTGATGGACGCCGTCAAGAAGCATATCGCGGAAAACGTCGATCCGATTACCGAAGAATTCATGGCGCTGCACAAGGAGAAGGAAGATCGCTGGTCCTGGCACCCGCGCCAGCTGGAGCTGCTGGAGGGCGCCAAGAACAAGGCCAAAGAAGCGGGGCTGTGGAACTTCTTCCTCCCCGACGCGGACACCGGCGAAGGTCTGAACAATCTGGACTACGCCTACATCGCCGCCGAACTCGGCAAGTCGCCGCTGGCATCCGAGTCGCTCAACTGCAGCGCCCCGGACACCGGCAATATGGAAGTGCTGGAGCGTGTGGGTACGCCGGAGCAAAAGGAGCAGTGGCTGAAGCCGCTCCTGAACGGCGAGATCCGTTCCGCCTACGCCATGACCGAACCGGCCCTGCCCTCATCCGATGCGCGCAACATCTCCACCAGCGCTGTGCTCGACGGCGACGAGTGGGTGATCAACGGCGAGAAATACTACATCTCAGGCGCCGGCGATCCGCGCTGCAAGATCATGATCACCATGGTCAAGACCGACCCGGACGGACCGCCGCACCGCCAGCAGTCGCAGATTCTGGTGCCCACCGACACGCCCGGAGTGGAAATTCTCGATGGCATGCAGGTGTTCGGGCACGACCACGCACCCCGCGGTCACATGCACATCCGGTTCAACAATGTGCGAGTGCCCAAGGAGAACATTCTGCTGGGCGTAGGCCGCGGCTTCGAGATCTCACAGGTGCGCCTGGGTCCGGGACGCATCCACCACTGCATGCGCTCCATCGGCAAAGCCGAGAAAGCGCTGGAGTTGATGGTCAAGCGCGGCGCTACACGGGTTGCGTTCGGCAAGCCCATCGCCAAGCTCGGCAAAAACCTGGAGGTGATCTCCCGCGCGCGCATCGAGATCAACGCCATGCGTCTGGCGGTGCTGCAGGCCGCGAAGGCCATGGATGTGCTCGGTAACAAGGAAGCACGTGTCTACGTGAGCGCCGTGAAAGCCATGGTGCCGGAAAAGGTCTGTGAGATCATCGATGCGGCCATCCAGATTTACGGCGCCACCGGTGTATCCCAATGGACGCCGCTGGCCGAGCTCTATACCGACATGCGGCATCTGCGCTTTGCCGATGGTCCGGATGAAGTACACCACATGGTCGTGGGCCGGGCCGAGCTGCAGAAGTACGATCTCTGGTAGACGCCAACCATAAACCGAGCCCGCCTCGTGCTAACGCTGCGCCGACGAGGCGGGTTCGGCGCCGTTACAGCCACCAGCAAACAGCGCGTGCCGATTGGGCAGGTGAACACTGCCTGCCGACGGCAGTACCGAAACGATAGCGCTAGCGGTGGCTAGTGGCGACAGCTCCTGGTCGAACCAGCTTGCGTTCGCAGATTGTTTCTCGCGGATACGGCCAGGCTCTGCAACCATCTGCCTTACAGCATCAACAATGGCAGCTGGTTCTTCAAATGCGTACTGGTCGCGCATGTCAGCCGCGAGCAAGCGGGCGGCTGCTGAACCAGACATGGGATGGCCAATGACCGCCGCCCCCAGCGCCAGTTGCTCACCAAACTTAAACGATATGCAATCATCCACGCCGCGTACGTACACCGACACGCTGGACTCGGCCATGAGGCGGAGGTGTTCTGCTCTGCTGGTTTGCGGAATGAGAAAACGGCGGTAGGCGGCGGGCACAGACGACGGAACCGCGGAAAAGAATCCCACACGCCCGGTTAGATCTGAGTACCTGTGAAAGGCTTCGACCAGTCTCAGACGTTGCTCATTGACCTCCTCCTGTCCAGAAGGGTAATAGAGCAAAGCAAGGTACACATCGTAGCGCTTGCGCGCATCTCGCAGGCTGCGCATCCATGCAAGTCCGCGATTTCGCTGGTAGTAGCGAACGACAGACCGTTGAATGCCTCGCCGTCCATTCAGCACTCGATACCGTCCGGGAAGCTGATACTGCATCTTCAGCGGAAGACGCAGGGGAAAGGAAGGATTCACAGGGCGTATGCGGTCCAGGAGCGGCGACGCGCCCAACGCGCCTCTTAACGCCACCTCATCGTAGTTGACTTTAAAGTAAACTCGGCAGCGCGCTAGGGCATCGTGATGCACACAGCGCGGGTCATCATATCCATCGACACAGAAGAAGAACCGCTCCGCTCCGCGGACGTATTCGAACATCAGCAGAGCCTTGTCAGCCACCAGCGATTCAGCCAGACGCGTGCCGACGGGAAGCGTTGCACTGCCGAAGCGCAATTGCCCCTTTAGCGACAACTCCCGAAAGCCTAGTAGGTAGTAGCTTAGAAACTCCAGATTTCCGGTGTCGTAGCAGAGAATCTCCGTCTCTGCGTCTTGGTCTGCCGCAATCGTCAGCTGCATGGCAAGCGAGCCGATTGCCATCCTGGCTTGAATAACACGTGCAGCTCTCCCAACCGCACAGTTCCGGTTTTCTGGCGTCCGGTTCCAATGCTACCCGCTCTCGCTGAAAGCGGGTTGGACACCAAACCAGGAGTCTAACGGAGCAACCGATTCTCTGGCCAAGTGTTTTGCATAAAAATGTAAACAGCTGGTATGGCCCTGCCGGCTTGCTCTATCCACGTGCAGCCGTCATTCGGCGGGTGGGGAAAGCACCACACTGAATGCGTCGACAAGCCGCTAAGAGGACAACCGCTACTCAGACTGCCTGACCACCCCGCTGGCTAGCAGCGCCTCAATGGCCGCTCCGTCATAGCCGAACTCGGCGAGCACTTCGGTTGAGTGTTCGCCGATTTTCGGGGCTCTTTGCGGCGTGCGCTGAGCCTCCCCGGAAATATTGATGGGTGTCGCAAGCGTACGATCCGCGCCGGGCAGCCCCGAGTCGAACGGCACGATGACGCCGTTGTCAATGAGCTGCGCATCGTCCAGCACCTCGGCGTTCCTGTAGACAAGCCCATGCACGATACCCGCCGCCTCCAGGCGCCGACCGAGCTCCTGTGCAGACAAGCAACCCACCGCTTCGGCGATACGCGCCTTGGCCTGAAAGCGATTGCGAAAGAGCGGCTTGACCGCCTGCATCGTTTCATCCTCGTGCCACTCCGGGCGCTCCAGCACATCCACCAGCTTAGGCCAGTCGCGGCGAATGTTCTGTACGGCGATGAACATGTGGCGACCGTCGCCGGTGGTGTAGATGTTCTGCATCGGATTCGACCAGCCTTCCTCGTCGCGCCGTGCGGCAGTGTCCACACCGGCAATCACCGACTGCAGGGCCAGGCCGTTGGCCCAGGTGCCGGTAGCGGCGAGGGAGGTATGCACGAAGCTGCCCTCGCCGGTGCGGTCGCGCTTGTACAGCGCCATCATGATGCCGGCAAAGAGGGTCATGGCCGTGGCGTGATCCCCCACCCCACCGGGTGCAACCACCGGCGGCTCGTCCTTTTCGTGCATCCAGTCGAGGATGCCGGTGCGGGCGAAGAAACCCGTGAGGTCAAAGGCGCGCTTCTCCGCATCAGCGCCTTTCAGGCCGTAGGCGGAGATCTCCGCATACACCAGCCGTGGGTTCACGGCGCGCAGCGTTTCCCATTCCAGGTTGTGTTTCTTCATCTGCGCGGCGCTGAAGTTCACCACGAACACGTCCGCGGATTTCAGCATCTGCATGAGCACCGCATGACCTTCGGGAGCTGCGATGTCGAGGCAGATGTCCCGGCGGTTGCGATCGGTGAGCTGCCAGGAGTGTTCGCTTGGGTGATTGGCCGCAATGGAACGGTGTCGGTCACCGCCGGGCGGCTCGACCTTGATGACGTCCGCGCCGTAGTCCGCCAGGATGGTAGCGGCACAGGGGCCGGCAAGAAACGACGCCGCGTCGATGACCTTCAGATCGGAAAACAGCATACAAATCCCCTCAATATCCCTCGCAGACCAGCGAGCGTGCCGCACAACGGCGGGCGTGGCAACTCAACGCACCTCGAAGTGCACGTCCGCAAAGTTCTGCAAACGGCCATCGGCATAGCGCACCGCCGCCAGCAGCCGATGATTGCCCCGAGCGAGGCTCCACAGCACGCGGCTGCCCCGCTCAGGAAGAACCACCTCGTCCACGCGCCAGATAACCTCTCCATCCTGTGGCACGTCTTCCGCCAGGAACTCCACCGCCTGCGCCTGAAGCGGCAGACGTGGATCGACCGCCATGAGCAGCCCAGCAGATGGTTTGACGAGCGTCGGCGATGGCTGCGATGTCACCGCTGGCGCGGAATCCGCGCGTGGTGCTGGCAGCCGGTATTCGCCGTCCACCCACGCAAGACGAGGGCTCAGCCACAACGGCTGCGGCTGCCGATGCCGGTTGAGCTCCGCAAGCACGCTGCGCACCAGCAGCGCCGGTCCGCGGGCGCCGGACAGCCCGCGTGTGGGCCGTCGATCGAGGTTGCCGAACCAGGCACCGACCACATAACGATCATCGAAAGCCAGGCACCAGGCGTCCCGGTGATCGGTGGAGGTGCCCGTCTTCACCGCCGTGCGCCGCGGTAACGCCAGCACGTTGTCAGCGCCGAACTCGAGGCTGCGCGCCTGGCGGTCGGCCAGCACATCCGCAATCAGCGACGCCGCTTCCGGCGTAAACACCCGCACCGACTGACCAGGGCGTTCACGGGTCAGGCGCAGCGGCGCGTACACGCCGCCGTTGGCAAGCGCTCCGTAAGCGCCCACGAGTTCTTCGAGCGTGACCTCACCAGCACCCAGAGCGAGCCCCACCCCGTAGTGCTCGGCTTCCAGTTCCAGAGACGCGAGGCCCGCCGCGCGCAAGCGCTGCAGCAGCGCACCGACACCCACATGTTCTGCAGTGCGAACCGCCGGTATGTTCAGGGAACTGCCGAGCGCCTGACGCAGGGTCACGGCGCCGTGATGGTCGCCGGAGTAGTTTCTGAAAGTATGCAGGCCGTCGCCCACCGGCGTGCGTTCCGGCAGGTCATCGATCAGTGTGTCGGCCTGCCAGCCGCGCTCCAGCGCCAGGGCATACAGAAACGGTTTCAGCGCCGAGCCGGGCTGGCGTCGGCTTGTCACCGCATCGATGTGCGATCCCGCAGCGGCAGCCACCGACCAGGCGAGAACCTCGCGTGTCTGGTGATCCGCAACAAGCACCGCGCCATTGGCGACATCGTAAGCGGACAGCGTATCCAGGCGCCTGCGCAGCAAGCCGTTTACCGCTTGCTGCAGCCCACCATCCAGCGTGCTGCGAATGGCCCGCACCCCATCCCCGTCGACCAGGCGGCCGCGCAGCGTGCGGATGAAGTGGCCTGCCTCCACCAGCGGTTGCGGTTCGGCAAGCTGCAGATCCCAGTCAGCAGGCGACGGCTGGCCCAGCGATGCACGCAGCGCTTCGACGCGCGCCAGCAGCGCCCTGGAGCTGCCGCGCCGCGGGTCGAAGCGGCTCGGCGCGCGCACCAGCACCGCCAGGGCCTGCATCTGTAGATCGTCCAATGTGGCGATGTGGCGTCCGAAGTAGGTTCTGGCTGCCTGCACCACACCGCGGCGATTCGCCGCATAGGGCACCTGATTGAGATAGAACTCGAGTATTGCCGTCTTGGACACGTGGCGTTCGAGCTGCATCGCCTCCCAGCCCTCGAGCCAGCGCGACCACAACCGTCGAGGACGCGGGTGCAGCATGCGCACCACCTGCTCGGTGATGGTGCTGGCACCCCGCACCACGCGGCCGGCACGAACATTCTGCAGCAGCGCCGCCGCGCGCGCCTGCCAGTCCACGCCGCGGTGGGCATAGAACCGCCGGTCCTCGGCGTGCACGAAGGCCGCAACCAGGGATTCCGGAAGCTCCCGCAGAGAAAGCCGGTCGTCGTGATTCCACGACGACTGGTAGGTGCGACTCAGCGGCTTGCCCTGGCGATCGACGATCTGCGGTGTGTGCGGCGACGTTGCGACAGCGCTGAAGGCCACTCCAGGGTCCCGCACGCTGACGGCGGTCGCAACGCCCAGCACCATGACCGCGCCAAATATTGCGCCAGGAACCGCCAGCGCCAGCGTCTTCACGGTGCCACGAGCAGCGTGCGCGGCGCCGAGGCGCCATAGATATCCGGCGTGTACATCGCCTCCGCTCGCGCCGCTGGCGCGCTGAAGGTGCCGTCGGCAATCACCTGTGCCGTATAGCTCAGCGCGTGAGCGCCTGCGGGCACCTGCTCGGCGTAGAAGCGCACCGTGCGGTGGCCGATCTCGCTGTGATAGAACGCAGAGGACCGGGGTTCGGCACGGATATCTTCGGTGGACGCCGTAGCAAGATCCGCGTTTAGCGGTTCGAGTCCGCCCGGCACCGGATCGTTCACCACCACAAAGGCGCGTTGCACGGGCGTGTTTACCCTGAGCAGCACGCGAATCAGATCGCCACGCTGTACCCTGGTGTCAGGCGCCAGGGCCTGCCAATCACCATTACGCTGCACCTCATAGACACGTTCCACGGCGAAGCCGCTGTTGATCGCCTCCGACGACGGTTGCAGCGGCGCAAAACGCACCGATGCATCGAAGTATGCCGTGCCGGAGCCACCCTCCCGCGTCAGGCTGAGCTGCGCGGCCCTGTCCGCTGACAGCGACGTGACGGGCGCCGAAGTTTGCGCAGCACCTGCAAGGCCATCGACCTGCAATGTCCCAAGCGAATCGTCGTCGAGCTTCACACGCACCGAGAAGTTTGGTGCAACCGACTCGTAGCGCGTCGCGTAGTCGGACAGCGCCCGGGCGCAGAAGAGGTTTTCCTGGGTGTTGCCCCATGCGCCATCGCGGTTGCGTAAAGCGCCGACAGCCCGTGCGAGACGCGCTGCATGCGCATCGTCGCCAGCGCCTGCCGTCGCTGACAATACCGCGCACTGGTCCCGCACATCGGAGCCGTGCAGCACGATGCTGCCGCTGGAGCGATGGGTGCGCGCTCGCAGACGTTCGTCGAGGTTTGCGGCGGCGTCATCGTCGCCGAGCAGCTGTGCTGCCTGCAGCAGATTGGCCAGCGCGAAGCTGTCTGGCGCCACATCCTGCTCCAGCAGGCGCGTCAGGTCTCGTCGGTGTGCCTGACCCGCAAGCGCCAGCGCGTGCACCGCCATGGCGCGAACGCTGAGCCGTGCCGCGGCGTCGAAGCCCACACCAAAGTCGTCTTCTTTGAGCAGGCTCGTAAGGTAGGCGTGCAGCCGTCGCTCGCTCTCATCCATTGCGCTTGCTGGTTCACCACGCAGCAGTGGCAGTAACAAAGCCGTGTATGCAGAAAGATACGGAC
>JAUILW010000745.1 GCA_030432795.1 Gammaproteobacteria bacterium | reverse complement strand
GGGGCATCGCCAGCGCATTCCTCAGCGCCGGCGCTACAGTCTACACGTGCGGGCGCAGGCCCCCCGAAGCAGACGCACCCGGCACCTTCATCACCGCCGATGTGCGCGACGCCGATCAGGCGGGCGAACTGATCGAGGATATACTGCGTCGCGAGGGCCGGCTGGACACCCTGGTGAACAATGCCGGCGGTGGTCCACCCGCGGATGCCGCCACCGCATCCCCCCGCTTCACCGAGTCCATCATCCGCCTCAATCTTCTCGCGCCGCTGATCGTCAGCCAGCAGGCCTACTCGGCGCTGAAGGCCAGCCGCGGTTCCATCGTCAACATCTCGAGCGTTTCCGCCATTCGTTCATCTCCCGGCACCATGGCCTACGGTGCGGCCAAGGCTGGCCTCGTGTCGGCGACCCTGTCACTGGCGCAGGAGTGGGGACCGCACGTTCGGGTGAATGCCATCATCGCCGGATTGATCAAGACCGAAGCAGCCGATGCCCACTACGGCGGCCCGGAAGGCATTCAGCGGCTGGAAGCACGCCTGCCGGCAAAACGCATGGGCACGCCAGAGGACATCGCCAAGGCCTGCCTGTTTCTCGCCTCGCCCGACTCAGATTATGTCTCCGGCGCATCGCTCGAGGTGTACGGCGGCGGCGAGCCGCCCAGCTTTCTCAGCTTCATTGAGGAAGCCACTCAGCGCGATTGAGCGGAGACGATAGCTACCACTTGCGCCGCACGGTATCGATACGCCGGCACATATCCGAAAAGCGCGCATCGTTGCCAAGCTGCGAACGCCAGGCATCAACCCAGTACGCCTCGTCCGCATCCTGCGGCCCACCGCGATCGAGTATCTCGTCGATGGATGCGCGGACGTATCCCCACCAGTCGGGCGTTCTGCCGTCGATGTCGGTGAAGCTATATTCCTTGGCCAGCTCCCAACTCGCATATACGCCGCCGGATTTCTCAGCGACCCGCGCATCCGCTGCCAGCGCTGCCACGGCGCGCCCGACGTAGCAGGGGGTCTCCGACTCGCTGAAGCCGCGCTCACCGGACGCTGCGTCCATCCAGTTGCTCTCGGTGACGCCGAAATTCTCCAGCATGGCCTCCGAACGGAGGAAACCCGGCGTGACGGCGAGCGCCGTAACACCTTGCGGGCGCAGATCGTTGGCTAGCGCGAAAGCGAGCCGGATCACCTGATTCTTCGCCAGATCGTAGTAGAACGCCCCGCGATAGCCGGAATGATCACCGTCGGTGATCTCAACGATCAAGCCGGTGCCGGCCTGCACCATATGCGGCGCGACCACGCTTGCAGTAATCACATGGGTTTTCACAGCCGTATCCAGCAACGCAAGACCCTGAGCGAGGCTCGACTCCCAAACGGGCTTCCAGTCGGTCATGCCCTCGCCGCCGATATCGTTCACCAGAACGTCGATGCGGGCGTGCCTGGACATCACCTGCTCAACCATGCGCTGCACCGACTGCACATCGAGGTGGTCGGTCTGCACGGCAATACCTTCGCCGCCCGCCGCATCCACCAGCGCCGCGGTCTCTTCGATAGTCTCCGGCCGACCGATAGGAGAAGGATTGCCGTGTGTGCTCCGGCCGCTGCAGTACACCGTGGCGCCAGCCTCGCCAAGCATCCTCGCAATACCTCGCCCGGCACCGCGGGTGGCACCGGCAACGATGGCGACCTTGCCGATCAACGGTTGTGGCGCAGTCACGTGCGTGTTCGACATTGCCGCATCTCTACCGTTCGGTTCGCAAGAGTGAGTAGCATGCTCGCCGCCGAGGCACAGTTGCAAGCTGACCGGCCACCTCGCATCATTGAAGCGAGAAAACAAGCCATCAAATGCGAGCACTATGTGAAGGTACGCAGATCGTCCCCATATCTATGGGC
>JAUILW010000744.1 GCA_030432795.1 Gammaproteobacteria bacterium | reverse complement strand
TCCTGCAAGCGGCCGACCAGCAGCGGGTTTCGTGTGTCGCCCATGGGATCTGACTTGAATCGGGCGGGCAAGTATACCTAATCAAGGCGACAACATACGGAGGCGCGGTTGGCGGATCGGCCGCAACAGTTCGTTGTACCCAACCTGTGCACCGCCACGGCGCTGTCGCTGGTGGTGCTGTTTGCGCAGCTTCTCGTGCTGGTTCTCTGGGTGGCAGGTTCCGACCTTTCCTGGTTGCGCTTTGCGCTGCTGTCCTTCTACGTGCAGTGGGTTGCGTTGACGTGCGCCGGCGCGCTGTGCCTGCTGCGCGGTTGGCTGGCGACGTTGCCTGTGGTTGTCGGCGCGCTGGTGGCTTTCGGCGTCGTCATGTTGGTGGCATTTACCGAAAGCCTTCTGGCGGACCGGCTGCTAGTGGGCTTCGACGGCGTGGCCGTGAATTGGCTGGATGTGGGGCGAAGCAGCCTCATCGCCGGCATCATCGGCGGCCTGGCGCTCCGCTATTTCTACGTGCAGCAGCGTCTGCGGGTGCAGGAGCAGGCGGAACTGCAGTCCCGCATCCAGGCTCTGCAATCGCGCATCCGACCGCACTTCCTGTTCAACAGCATGAACATCATCGCAAGCCTCATCGCTACGGACCCTGATACGGCGGAGACCGTGGTCGAGGACCTGAGTGATCTGTTTCGTGCCAGCCTGAATGATGCGGGCAATCAGGTGCCGCTGGCCGACGAGCTGGATCTGTGTCAGCGCTACGTGCGCATCGAAGCCCTGCGACTGGGCGACCGGTTGCAGATGGACTGGAAGATCGAAGGTTCCCTGGACAACGTGCGCATCCCTTTGTTGACCCTGCAGCCGCTGCTCGAGAACGCCATCTACCACGGTATACAGCCACGTGCCGACGGCGGCACCGTGCACGTTGGCGTGCAGGTGGACGGACAGCGGGTGCGGGTGCGCATCGACAACCCGCTACCGCAGGAAGGTGAGCGAGGTAGCTCCAGTGGCAACCGCATGGCGCTGGACAACATCCGCAGCCGGCTGCAGGTGCTGTATGGCGAGCGCGCCTGGCTGACGGCCGAGGAGGCAGAGAATCGCTTCGTCACCACGTTACAATTCCCCCTGCTCGAGGGAGGTTTTGCAGATCAATGAAAGTCATGGTGGTGGATGACGAAGGCCTGGCCCGCGATCGCGTGCGGAGAATGCTCGATGGGTTGGAAGATCACGAATGTATCGCCGAGGCGGCAAACGGCGCGGAAGCGCTCGAGCGCATCGCGCAGACGCGGCCGGACGTGGTGCTCCTGGATATCCGTATGCCTGGCATGGATGGTCTGGAAGCAGCCGACCACATCGGCAAACTGGAAGAGCCGCCGGCGGTGATCTTCTGTACCGCGTATGAAGAGCATGCGGTGGAAGCCTTCAATCTGCAGGCCGTGGGGTATCTCCTGAAGCCGGTGCGCAAGGAGCAGCTTGCGCAGGCGCTGAGCAACGCCCAGCGCGTCAATCGTGCGCAGCTCAATGCGCTATCCAGCATCGAGCAGGGCCGGCGCTCGCATATCAGCGCACGGACCCGTCGTGGCCTCGAACTGATTCCGGTGGAGGATGTGCTCTACCTGCAGGCCGACCAGAAATACGTGACGGTACGTCACTTGGAAGGCGAAACCATCGTCGATGAAACGCTCAAGGAGCTGGAAGATGAGTTCGGCGATCTTTTCGTGCGCGTGCATCGCGGTGCGCTCGTCGCGATACGACACATTGCCGGGCTGGAGAAAAGCAGCGACGGTCAAGCGCAGCTGGTGCTTCGCGGCACCGATGAGCGCCTGGACATCAGCCGCCGGCATGTCGCCCACGTGCGTAAATTTGTGAGGGGGCTGTGAAGATTATACGGATCGCCACACGCGA
>JAUILW010000743.1 GCA_030432795.1 Gammaproteobacteria bacterium | reverse complement strand
CCGCTGTATGGCATCTGGATGCACGATCTGGCGGAGGAGACCGCGCAGCCCATCGTCAACGGCACGGTGGGCCGGGTGCATACCGATGCGCGCATACTCGAAGCGCGGGTGGCTCCGCCGGTGCTGCTGGACAAGACACCGGGTGTAGACCTGGATGCTGACCTGGTAGCGGAAGGTGTCGGCATCTTCAGCGTGCGCAGCGTGTACGACCTGGATGGCACGGCTGTGGCCGATATTCCGTCGCTCGCGGATCCGGGCCTGACGACTGGCGATGATCGGCCCGTGCGTTTTGCACGGCTGGTCAAGGCTGTATCCATGCCGGATGACGATCTTGTCGATCTGGACGGTACTGCGTTCGGCCGCTCACAGGCACAGCTCATGCGCGAGGTACTTGGCTACGTACCCGTGCATCCCGACGGCTCGATCCGCGCGAAGGTACCGGCCAACGTCGCCTTCTGGATCGATCTCCTGGATGCAGACGGTCGTCGTATCGGCGTGCGGCACAACAACTGGTTGCACGTGCGGCCGGGTGACACGGTTGCCTGCAACGGCTGCCACACCCCTGACAGCGAACTGCCCCATGGGCGTGCAGACGCGGAGGCGGATAGTGCGCACGCTGGAGCGCCGCTGGATGGCGAGCCCTATCCGAATACGGACCCGGCGCTGTTTGCCGATGCCGGCGAGACCATGGCGGAGGTCTATGCGCGCATCAACGGCGAGCAGGCGCCGAGCGTGGATGTGCGTTACGACGATGTGTGGACGGATACAACGCTGCGCACTCCGGATGCATCATTCGCCTACCTTTACAGCGATCTCACCACACCGGTTCCCGTCGATACCGGCTGCGTTACCGCGTGGAACAACACCTGCCGCATCGTCATCAACTACGAGCAACACATCCACCCGGTGTGGTCTGTGGACCGCACGGTGCTCGACGCGACCGGCACCGTGGTGGTGGAAGACAACACCTGCACGAGCTGCCACAACCGTGTGGATGCCATGGCTATGCCCATGGTGCCGGATGCGCAGCTCGACCTCGCGGACGGACCTTCTGCCGATGAGGCAGCGCACTTTGCAAGTTACCGGGAGCTGTTGTTCAACGACAACGAGCAGGAAGTTCTGGATGGCATCCTGCAGGACCGGCTCGTGCAGGCGCTCGACAACAATGGTGACCCGCTGTTTCAGACCGACGGCAACGGCGATCTGATTCTCGACGGCAACGGTGATCCGATCCCGGTGCTGGTGCCGGTGGGCATCACGCCGCCGATGTCGGTCGCCGGCGCGGCGGCGAGCCCGCGCTTCTTCACACTTTTCGCACCTGGCGGCACGCACGCCGGGCGATTGACGCCTGCGGAGCTACGCTTGATAGCAGAGTGGATCGATATCGGCGGGCAGTACTACAACAACCCATTCGATGTGCCGCCCTAAGGGCGATCGAGCGCTTGTAAACGGATGAACAGGCAAATGACCAACGGACAACGAATCAAAGCTCTGAGCCTCCTGGCGGCGATGCTGATCGCATCACCCGCGTGGGCGCTGTTCGACGAGCACCAGCCCACCGTGGTAGTCAGCGACCCCTTTATCGAGATGCACACGGCGCCCGGACGCGGCTACCCGGTGTTCTATGTAGCCGGGCGTGGAGAAGAAGTCACGGTACTCAAGCGCAAGACGGATTGGTTCAAGGTGCGCACTACCCGTGGCAAAGAGGGCTGGGTACCCATGGCGCAGATGCGCATGACGTTGGATCTGGATGGTGAGGAGATCGACTGGCGGGAAGTGGATTTCGAGGACTTCTCCAATCGGCGCTGGCAGCTCGGCATGTCCGGAGGCGATTTCGACGGCGCGCGTACGCTCACCGCCTATGTGGGCTATGCGATAACTCCGAACATCACGC
>JAUILW010000742.1 GCA_030432795.1 Gammaproteobacteria bacterium | reverse complement strand
GTATGAGCTGATCCGCAGATTCTCAGCACAACGATTGCTCGGCGCTACAATGGCGCTATCAAGGAAACGGGCTGGACATGGTGAATCAACAGTGCCACGAGGTGGTGGTCCTCGGCGCCGGCGTCTCCGGCATCTATCAGATCAAGCGGTTGGTGGATCTCGGGGTGGATGCCGTGGTGCTCGAGGCCGACGATGACCTCGGCGGAACCTGGTACCGCAACCGCTATCCCGGCGCCCGGTTCGACTCTGAAAGCTACACCTACGGCTACTCCTTTTCCCGTGAGCTGCTCGATGAATGGCACTGGAAGGAGCGCTTCTCCTCGCAGCCGGAGAACCTGCGCTACCTGAATTTCGTTGTCGACAAATTCGACCTGCGCCGGTACATGCGGTTCAACGCCCATGTGGTGCAGATGCTGTGGCAGGAGGACGATCGAACCTGGCGCTTGATTCTGGCCGATGGTGAGGAACTGACCGCTCGTTTCGTCATCACAGGCATCGGCGTGCTCTCCACGCCGACGCTGCCGAGCTATCCCGGCATGGACGAGTTCGAAGGCGATACGTTTCACACCTACTGGTGGCCGAAGACGCCGGTAGCGCTCGAAGGCCGACGGGTGGGTGTGGTCGGCACGGGTGCCACGGGTATTCAGGTGATTGCGGAAATCGCAGACAAGGTGGACGAGCTGTACGTGTTCCAGCGCCGGCCCAATTGGAGCACGCCGCTCAATAACAGCCCGATTTCCGAGGCGGAGATGGCGCAGATCCGTGCGCGCTACGATGAGATCTTCGCCAATTGCGCCGCGTCACCCAACGGCTTCGAGCATGTGCCGGATCGCCGCGGCTTCTGGAAGGTTTCCCGCGAGGAACGCATGAATTTGTGGGATGCGCTGTACGAAACGCCGGGCTTTGCATTCCTGGCTGGCAACTTCCCGGAGATTTTCCTCGATGAAGCAGCGAATGCGGAGGTCTCTGAGTACGTGGCGAACCGCATTCGCCAGCGGGTGCGCGACCCGGCAATCGCGGAGAAGCTGATTCCGCGTGACCACGGCTTCGGCACGCAACGGTTGCCGCTGGAGACCCGCTATTTCGAAGCCTACAACCGCGCCAATGTGCATCTGGTGGATTTATCAGAGCAGCCCATCGAGCGCGTGACGAAGTCCGGCATTCAGACCACAGCCGGGCAGGTAGCGCTCGACGTCATCGTCTGGGCCACCGGTTTTGATGCTATTACCGGCAGCTTCGATCGGCTGGATGTGCAGGGCGTGGGCGGTGCGACGCTGCGTGACAAGTGGCGCGACGGGCCGGGCACGTTTCTGGGCCTTGCGAGCAGCGGTTTTCCCAACCTGCTGATGATCGCCGGCCCGCAGAGCGTGTCCGGTTCCACCAATTTCCCCCGGGCCATCGAAAGCACCGTGAACTGGGTGACGGACCTGCTGGTGCACGCCCGCGCGGAGGGTGTGTCGCGCATCGAGGCGCAGCCCCAGGCGGAAACTGCGTGGGGTGACGTGGTGCAGCGCGCCCACGACCGCTTGCTGTCCAGACGCAGCCGGGGATGGTTTACCGGCTACAACGGAAACGTGTCCGGTCACGACGCCGGCAAGGTGCGCTACGTCGCCTACTTCGGCGTCGGGCCGAAGTACGCGGCCCGTCTGGCCGAAGAGGCAGGGGCAGGATACCCCGGCCTCGATCTGCGCTAGTGCTCCAGGGGTTCATCTCGGCCCGCTATCCGGCGCTGCTGTCGCCGTACTACCGACGCTACTGGTTGGGTTCCTTCGCCTCCGTCGGCGGCACGCAGTTCATCACCCTGGGGCAGGGCTGGCTGATCTTCGAGCTGACGGGTTCGGCATGGCAACTGGGGCTGCTCGGTGCGGCGGCCGCACTTCCCAACATTCTCATGAC
>JAUILW010000741.1 GCA_030432795.1 Gammaproteobacteria bacterium | reverse complement strand
GTTCGTGCCGCCGCCAGCTTAGCGGTTGGCTGGTGTGACGGGACGCTGGGAAGCAACGGCGGTACGGGGTAGGGTGCTGTGATGAACTTTTCTCAAACGCTGGCCGCGGTCGCTGACGATCCGCTCCTCGCCCTGATGCTGCCGCTTTTTGTCGTGGCGATTGTTCTGGAGTGGGGCTGGTCCGTAAGCAGGCACCGGCAGCTCTACGCTGGACGCGACTTTCTCGTCTCCATGTCGATGCTGCTGATTTCGGCGGTAATTGACATCGTACCGAAGGCGCTCGCTTTCCTGCTGTTCGTGGAACTGCACGAGTGGAGCCCGCTGAAGGACCTGGTCGGACGGCAGTGGTGGGCTTGGGTCGCATTGTTCTTTCTGGATGATTTCATCTACTACTGGTTCCATCGCGCCAACCACGAGGTGCGCCTGTTCTGGGCCGGCCACGTGCCGCACCACTCCTCCGAGCGTCTCAACTTTGGCACGGCCCTGCGGCAGGGCGTCGGTGAGCGGGTGCATAAGTATCTGTTCTGGCTGCCGTTGCCGCTTCTCGGCTTCGATGCGGTGATGGTGTTTACGATGATCGGCCTGAGCCTCTTCTACCAGTTCTGGGTGCACACGCAGGCGGTGGGGCGTCTGCCGGGATGGGTGGAACTGGTGTTCAACACGCCTTCGCACCATCGGGTGCACCATGCCTCGAACGTGCGCTACCTCGATTGTAACCATGCGGGAGTGCTGATCGTGTGGGACCGCCTCTTCGGCACGTTTTCCGAGGAACAGGCCGATGAGCCGCCGGTGTACGGGCTCACCCGCAACATCGATACCTACAATCCGCTGCGTGTGGCGTTTGGTGAATACCTGGCCATCCTGCGCGACGCGTTTCGCGCCGGTGGCTGGCGCGGGGCCTGGGCTTATGCATTGCGGGCGCCGGGCTGGTCGCACGACGGGCCGGATAAGCGATCGAAGATTCTGCGTGCGCAGTTGGCGGCTCAGAACGCCGCCAGTTCCAGCGTTGACACCCGTACCTGAGAAAGGCCTTCTGACACGTCGGTCCACGCGACGGCGAGCGCACCGTTGACGAGCGTCGCGCGGGGGAAGCCTGCGTTTCGCTCGATTGCCAGGTGGGCAATGGTGACCTTTGCACCCAGCCTTCCATCAAGGCTGATTCGGCGGGTTAGCAGGCGGCCCGGGTTGTCTTCGAGCCAGGTAATGACGGCCTCTTGATCGTTCAGCAGGACGATGTCCACGCGCCCGACCACCTGTTGCTCGGAGATTGTTACCGGCGGATTGAAACTGACGCCTGAATCTGTGGACATGGCAGCCCGCACGCGTGGCGTTGGATGGCCGGTGAACCAGGCCACGGCAGTGGTACGCCCGTGGGCGTCGATGGCCGGGCCGTTCACCGGGCAGCCCGGCACCCGCCAGCCGTCGTCGGCCACCGGTTGCCCCTCGCTCCAGGTGCCGGCCTGCAGGCGGGTAATGTAGATATCGCGGATCTCGTCTGTGGTGCGGTTGCGGTACACCACCACCGGCCCGTCGGTTGTGACGGCGGAATCGGTCTGGCAGCAGTCGCATACTCTGGCATTTAGTGGGCCGCTTGATAAATTCGGTAACCTGAGGATGACTGAGGCGCGCCAAGACAAGGCACGGCTCGCAGGGCTTACCGGGCGTAAGTTCAAGAGCCGTAACACAGTATTGGCGCGCCTCAGCCATCCCCATCGGGCGGTTCCCACAGCGCCGGTGGCGTTGTTGCGCCTCTTGGACATGGAACCACCATGCCCTGCGAGACGCGCCTAGCCACCGACGCTGTGGGAAGCGCTCAGCTTTCCGAATTTATGAAGCGGCCCACTAGGACCTGCTCGTTCGAGAACGTTCCATCGCTGCGCGAGGTTCTGTGCATGA
>JAUILW010000740.1 GCA_030432795.1 Gammaproteobacteria bacterium | reverse complement strand
GTGTGTACCAGTCCACCCGAGTGTAAAACGACGCGCCGTTGTCGCCGGTGAGAGATAGCTCGCCAAAGTCCTCAAAGCCTGGCCGGTGTGGATGGCCGAAGTTGGCGACACGCGCAAAGTTGACGCTGGCGTCCACACAACCGGCAAAGGTTAAGAACTGTTCCACCTGGTGCGAGCCGATGTCGGTGAGAATGCCGCCGACCGCCGCCTTGTCGAAGAACCAATCGGGCCGCGACGGTTCCGCAAGGCGGTGAGGCGCCAGATTGACCACCTGCAGCACCCGCCCAACGGCGCCCGCAGCGATCATCTCGCCTGCCTGCCATGCCGCTTCGTTGTGCAACCGCTCGGCGTAGTACACCAGATATTTGCCGCCGGTTTGGGCCACCACACGGCGGGCCTGCTCGAGCTGCGACAGGCTCGTGAACGGGGATTTGTCCGTGAAATAGTCCTTGCCAGCGCGTAGCACCTGCCCACCGAGTGCGGCGCGGTCGCAGGGCACGGCGGCAGCAGCGATCAGGCGGATCGATTCGTCGCGCAACAGATGATCGAGAGATGGCACCGCCTGCGCCTGCGGAAACCGCTCCTGAAACTGCCGCACACGATCCGTGGAGGGGTCGTACACCGCCGTGAGCGTGCCGCCCGCCGCCAGCAGCCCCTGCACCATGCCGTAGATGTGCCCGTGGTCCAGGTGCGCAGCCGCAAAGCAGAACTCGCCCGGCGCCACCACCGCCTGGGTACGGGTTTCGGGTGCATAGTTGGCGCCGTCGCCCAGCCCACTCACCACCAGCCGAGCCCCACCGCCGTGGAGTAGGCCACCCCTGCCAACACCGTGGCAATGCAAAAGAGCATCAGCCCGTTGTACACCGCCCGACGTGCACCTACCGGCAAGTCAGCACCGAGGTAGCTACGCCGATTGTTCATCACAAACCAGCCGACGTATGCGATCGGTAGAAGGAATCCACAGATGGCAGAAGTCGGCAGCACCACATAGGGGCCCATGGTGGACCACACGAACACCCCCAGCACGGCCGGCGTGGGCAGAAGGCATGCCAGACGGTAGCCGCGGCTCCCCTCCTCGAGCCCGAACATTTCGCCGGCGGCGGCGCCGCACGTGAGCATGTGCATGACAAGCGACCCTACAGCCATGCCCAGCACACCCAGCGGAAACACGAGCTGACCGGCAAGCGGACCGAGCCCGGCATCGGCGAAGAGCGCACTGGCGCGATCGGGTGCCAGCTTGCCGCCCAGCCCTTCGCCATCGTAGAGCAGCCCCGCCGCGGCGACGGAAATCAGCAGCGTCACCAGCATGTAAGGCAGCACGAGCCCCAGCACGATGTCGTAGCGCGCCAGCACACGCTGCTCCCGCCCCCAGCCGCGGTGCAGCAGGGTGTAGCCGTAGACGAACGTCATATTGATGCCCACCGCGGTGCCGAGGGCCGCCATGAGGGTGGTGACACCGGCGGTATCGTCGGGCAGCGACGTGGGCACGAGCCCGGAAAGCGCGGCCGTCCAGTCGATCTCACCGCGCAGGCTGGCCAGCACCACCACCCAGGCAAAGCTGAGGATCACCCCCACGCTCAGCAGCTTGATGCCGTTTTCAAACAACATCACCGACCGGCGCCCGTCGTTGTAGTGCCACACGGTGTAGGCGCAAGCCGCCCACACCAGCACTGCGAGCCCGAACAGGTACGCCTCCCGAGCCGCGGAGTCCACGGCTGGACGCAAGCCCGTAGCGACCCCCACCGCCATCTCCAGCATGCCCGCGGACAAAGGGTAGTGGCTGAAGCCCCAGATCACGCTGGACGCCAATGCGGCGACGGCCCATGCCCAGGCGAGGGGGGCAGAAACATGCCGGCGCATGGCGTCAAACGGCCGCTCACCCGTCGACAACGTCTGGT
>JAUILW010000084.1 GCA_030432795.1 Gammaproteobacteria bacterium | reverse complement strand
GAGATAGTGCCGACTGCACCCAGCTCCATCATCCGGAACGTCTGCGCATCTTCGCCAGACAACAGGATGAACGAATCATCCACCAGCGCGCGGATTGCACCGATCCGCTCCGCGTCTCCACAGGCCTCCTTGATGCCGATGATGCCGTCGATGTGCGACAGCCGGGCAACGGTTTCGGCTTCCATATCCCGCGCCGTGCGCGGCGGCACGTTGTAGAGCACCAGCGGCACGTCTGTCGCCTCGGCGATCGCCTTGTAGTGCTGGTAGATGCCCTCCTGGGAAGGTCGGTTGTAGTACGGCGAGACGAGAAGGCATGCATCGGCGCCGAATTTCTGCGCCTCGAGCGTCTGGTGAATGGCTTCCGCCGTGGAGTTGCTGCCAGTACCGGCGATCACCGGCACCTGCCCGGCAACCACGGCTATGGTCCGCTTGATGACTTCCAGATGTTCCCCGGTATCGAGCGTGGCCGACTCGCCTGTCGTGCCCATGGGCACGATGCCATGGGTTCCCTGCTCCAGGTGCCAGGCCAGAAGCCGGTCGAGCGCCTGCCAGTCGACGTCACCGGACGGCGTCATCGGCGTTACCAGGGCAACGATGCTTCCCCTCAACATCTCGTTATCCAAGGACAAAACGCGCGCATGGTACCAGCGTCAGGCCGGCATGTCTGGCGCCGCTTGCGCCTCAGGCGGCGGATCGTCCGCCCGTGGCCAGGCGTTGTAGATCGCCTTGACCAGCGTTGCCAACGGGATGGCGAAAAATACACCCCACACGCCCCACAGGCCGCCAAAGGCGAGTACGGCGATGATGATGGTGATGGGGTGCAGGTCTACCGCCTCGGAGAACAGCAACGGCACCAGCACGTTGCCATCCAGTGCCTGAATGATGGCGTAGGCCGTCATCACCACCGCCAGATCCCAGGACCAGCCGAACTGCAGCATGGCCACCAGCGCCACGGGTATGGTCACTACCGCCGCACCGACGAATGGGATCAACACGCTGACGCCGACCAGAACGCCGAGCAGTGCGGCGTAGTTGAGGCCGAGCACGGTGAAGGTAACAAAGGTTACGGAGCCGACGATGAGGATCTCGATGAACTTGCCGCGCACGTAATTGCCGAGCTGGTCGTTCATCTCGTCCCCTACCCGGGTGAGGAGCGGTCGCTGCTTCGGCAGCAGGGACAGGAACCAGGCCATCAGGCTCTCCCGGTCCTTGAGGAAGAAAAACACGGAAATCGGCACCAGCACCACGTAGATGAGCAAACCCACGAGGCCGGGCACCTGTTCGAGAGCCAGTTCCACCGCGCTGCCGCTCCAGTTACCGAGCTCCCCAGCGGCCAGGTCTACCCAGGTCTGCACCTGGCGCTCGGTGATGTAATCGGGAAACGCCTCCGTCAGATCCTGCGCCACTTCGCGCAGCCGCACGATGAGCTGTGGCAGCGCATCCACCAGCGCTCGCATCTGCCGCCAGACCAGCGGCCCAACAAACAATACCAGCGCCACCAGACCGCCGAGGAAGAGCAGAAACGTCAGCGCTACCGCCAGACCTTCGGGTACGCGCGCTGCCTTGAGCCGTTTGACCAGCCCCTGCAGCAGGAAAGCGAGCACGAGGCCAGTGAGCACTGGCGCCAGCACCCCTCCCAGGGTGAAGAGAATGAGAAAAGCAACAACCACCAATACCACCAGATAGATGGCTTCCTCGTTGGAGAAGTGGCGGTTGATCCAGCCACTGATGACCTCAAGAAATCTCAAGCTTTCTTCTGCAGCAGGTAGTTGTACACGCCGTCGGCCTCAGAGGATTCGAGCAGCGTATGGCCGCTCTGCCGGGCGAACACCTCGAAATCCCGAACAGAACCGGGGTCTGTGGCCCGCACGCGCAACAACGCGCCCGCCTGAAGACCATTGAGGGCGCGTTTGGCCTTGAGCAACGGCATCGGGCAGGTCAGACCGGTGGCATCGAGCAGCGATTCTTCAGTGGAATTCTCCATGCGCTGAGTATATGCCATGCGCCGGTTCAGCACGCATTCAGCAGACGCTTCTAATATCATCCTCGGCATGAACCATCTCAGAACATCGCTACTCGGCTGGACCTTGGCGGCGGCACTCGTGGCTGCGCCCATTGGTGCTAATGAGGACCTGCAGATCCCGGATCTGGGCGATGCGTCTTCCGGCATCATCTCGCCGGAGATGGAGCGCCGTATCGGCGAAGACTTCCTAAAGCAGATCCACGCCGGACTGCCAACGGTGAGCGACCCCATCCTCAACTACTACGTCGATGTGCACATGAGCCAGCTCGCCACACACTCGCAACTGCGCGAGCGTGTGCTCTCCACCGTGCTGATCGACAGCGAGGAGATCAACGCCTTCGCCGCACCAGGCGGTGTGGTGGGCATCAACGCGGGGCTGCTGCTGCACGCTCAGGACGTGCACGAGTATTCCTCTGTCATCGCCCATGAGCTGGCACACCTCTCGCAACGCCACTTCGCGCGCGGCATCGAGGAGTCGCGGGCGCAGGCCCTGCCTACCCTTGCGGCACTCGTTGCGGCGATCGCCATCGGCGCCCTGGGTGGCGGTGACGCAGGCCTGGCTGCACTTTCCACAGCGCAGGCCGCCAGCCAGGCGCGGCAGCTACGATACAGCCGCACCCGCGAACAGGAGGCGGATCGCATCGGCATGAGCACGCTGGTGCGTTCCGGGCTCGATCCTGACGGTATGGGTCGCATGTTCGAGCGTATGGGCCAAGCCTACCGCTTCACCCGCCGGCCACCGGAGTTCCTCCTCACCCACCCGTTGTCTGAATCGCGGGTGAGCGACGCCCGCCAGCAGGCGAGGGAATTTTCCTATGACGCGGATCGCCGCGGTCGCCAGCTCGGGGACCTGGACTATGGACTCATGCGCAGCCGTGTGCAGGTCAAATACGCAGCCGACGCAAATGCGGTGGTCAAGCAGTTCGAAAAGGCCCTAGCCGATAACCCGGGCGATCTGGCCGCGGAGTACGGTCTGGCGCTTGCGCTATCGAAAGCCGGCGACCATGACCGCGCGCTGGCGGTCACCGAATCCCTGCACGGCAGCGACCGTCAGAACATTCTCTACATCGCCACCCACGCCGAAGCCCTCGTGGCAGCCGAGAAGTTCGGCGAGGCAGCGAAACTGTTGAGCCACCAGCTCGTCATCAATCCGGACAACACACCGCTGACCCTGCTCTATGCCGATGCGCTGGTTGGAGAAAAGCGCTTCTCCGAGGCGCAAGCTGTGCTTGAGCGACAGAGCCTGGTGCGTCGCCAGGACGTGAACGTGTGGTACAACCTGGCCGAGACGGCAGGCCTTGCCGGCGACGTCATCGCCGTGCACCGGGCGCGTGCCGAATACTTCGTGCTGCACGGCGGCTACTCGCGAGCCATACAACACCTGGAATACGCACAGCGGCTGGTGAGCCGCGCCGACCACCGCCTGCGCGCGCAGATAGATCAACGCATTCGCGATCTGCGAACGGCGTTGATGGAAGCCACCAGCTAGTCGCGCGGCTGGTGTGCGGCACGTGGATGTGCCGCCAGAACGAGCTGATTCGCCCAATTCTTGGCCGTATTCGCCAGGGCATCCCCAAACTTTTTCCCGCCAAGCCGCGACAGACGGTGTAGAAGCACCTGGCACGGAACTTGAGAGCCAGGTATCTATCCATCGGGTTGGGACGCTGGTGTGCAGCTGATACGCCGTTTCGCAGAACATCGTCTGGCCGCCAATCTGGCGATGATCATCATGACGCTTGCGGGGCTGTGGGCGGTGAAAACCATGCCCACGCAGCTCGATCCACCGGCGCACTTCCCCATGGTGTTCGTCGAGGTCGCCTGGCGCAGCGCCAGCGCCGAGGACGTGGAGGCACTCGTCACCAACCCCGTCGAGCAACAGCTGCGCACGCTAACCGGCCTGGAAGAACTCACCTCCCGAACCAGCGAGGGGTTCACCCGCGTCGCAGCCCGCTTCACCTACGACACCAACATTTCTGATGCGCTGGACGAGGTCAAACAACGGGTAGCCAACATCCGCAATCTGCCCGCCGATATCGAGCAGCCGGTGGTACGCCGGGCGATCGACCTGGAGCCCATCGGTGCCTTGTTGATCACTCACGGTGGCACGCTGGATGAGCTGATCCCCCTGGTGCGCGGCTTTGAGCGTGAGCTCTACGCACGGGGTATCGAGCAGGTCTACTACAACGGCCTGCCCGAGATGGAGATCGCCCTGCAGGTGGGCAGCCGCGAGCTGCACCAGATGGGCAAAACCCTGGACGAGCTGGCGGCTGAGATCAGCCGCATGAGTGCCAGCGTACCGGCGGGCACGGTAGGCATCGGCCAGGGTGCGCAGAACCTGCGCAGCCTCGATCAGGCCCGCGATGCCATCTCCTTCGAACATCTCACGCTCGCAACCGCTGACGGGCTGACAGTGCTGGGGGATCTCGCAAACGTTCAGCGCCGGCCGGAACGGGGACAGCCGCAGATCGCCAACAACGGCCGGCCTGCCATTGAGATGACGCTCCTGCGGCGCACCGACGCAGATGCCTGGTTCAATCACCAGATCATGACCAACTGGCTGGACGAGATGCAGCCAAAGCTGCCGCAGGGAGTGGCCATCGAGCTGGTAGTTAACGTCTGGCAGCTCATCGGCGCGCAGCTCTCGATGATCCTCTTCAACGGTTTGACCGGTCTGATGCTGGTGGTGGGAGTGCTCTACGTGTTCCTCAGCGGCCGCGTCGCCTGGTGGGTGACGGTGGGCATTCCGGTGAGCTTTCTGTTGGGCCTTGCGCTCTTTCACATGGCGTTCGGCTTCGGCATCAGCATCATCGCTCTGATCGGATTCATCATGGCGCTGGGCATCGTCGTCGACGACGCTATCGTCGTTGGCGAGGACGTGGTGACGCTGCACGAAGCGGGATACTCGCCCCTGGACGCCGCAGTGACCGGTGCCGAACGCATGTGGGTGCCCGTAGCCACCTCCTCTCTAACGACGTTGGCCGCCTTTCTGCCGCTGCTGATCATCGGCGGCGTGATGGGCGATATGATCCTTGCTCTGCCGACGGTGCTCCTGTGCGTGATCCTCGCCTCACTGGTGGAATGCTTCGGCGTGCTTCCCGGACACCTGCGCGGCAGCCTGACGGCGCCAGGCGCCACCGCGATCCCAGCCTGGCGGCAACGATTTAACGCACGCTTTTTCGCCTTTCGCGACGGACCGTTTGCCCGCTGGGTAACTGCCGCACTGGACAACCCGGGCGCCACCGTTACGGCAGCGGTCGCGGGATTCGTGGTCGCGCTGTCGCTCATCATCAGCCAGCACGTGCCCTTCAACATCATTACGGGATTCGACCTGGAGTCTCTCGAAGCCAACGTGCAGTTCGCCTCTTCGGCGACGGATGCCGATCGAAACCGCTTCGTGCTGCACCTCGAAGAAACCCTCGAATCGGTGAGCACCGAGTCCGAGGGTGTCAACATCGAAGGACACACCACCCGCACCAACTTCGCACGCTTCAATCAGGACGATCTCACTGGCGAGCAGTACGCGTCGTTGAACGCGCAATACGCCTTCGAAGAACAGCGCACCATGAGTCCGGATGCGTTCGTCGCCCTGTGGCGGGAACGCATCCAGCAGCCGGCCTGGGTGGAGCAGCTCACCGTGGGCGTGTCGGGCGGCCAGAACGGCGGACAGCCGGACGTGACCCTGGTGCTGCGTGGGCAGGCGCTCGACCAGGTGAAGTCCGGCGCTGAAGCGCTCAAGCGGGCAATGTCGGCCTACCCCGGAGTGACCAACATCGTCGACGACCTGCCCTTCGGCCGCGAGCAGATCATCTTCACTCTTACGCCGCAGGCACGGGCGCTTGGTCTTTCCACCGAGCAGGTCGGCAGGCAGCTTCGCGCCGCATACAGTGGTGCGCTCGTGCAGATCTTCAATGAGCACGAGTCGGAAGTGGAAGTGCGCGTCATGCTGCCCGATGAGGAGCAGGACGACCTGGCACATCTGACCCGCGTGCCGATCAAGACGGCAACGGGCGAACTGGTGCCACTGGGCAACGTCGCACGCCTGCACCACCGTCGTGGTATCGACGTGATCCGCCACAAGGATGGGCAGATGGCCGTACGTGTGAGCGCCGATGTGGACCCACAGGTGACCAATGCCATGAACCTGATCGAACAGATCAAGGAAAACGACCTGCCGGCCATACTCGACACATACGATCTCAAGTTCGGCCTCGGCGGCAAGTCCGAGCAGGATCAGGTGATCATGGGCACGATGGCCCTTGGCGGACTCCTGACCATGGTGCTCATCTACCTGATCCTCGCCTGGACCTTTGCCTCCTACCTGTGGCCGTTGGCGATCATGATGGCCATTCCGTTCGGCTTCACCGGGGCTGTGCTCGGGCACTGGGTAACGGGCTGGGACGTTGGCGCCATGTCACTGCTCGCCTTCTTCTCGCTCACCGGTGTAGTGGTCAACGACTCCATCGTGCTGATCAGCTTCCTCAAGCGCGAGATTGCCGGCGGCACGCCCTTACGACAAGCGCTCGAACGAGCGATTCAGGCCCGTTTCCGCGCCGTTCTGCTGACGTCGCTGACGACTATCGCGGGGCTCACGCCCTTGATGTTCGAAACCTCGTCGCTGGCGTTTTACATGGCCCCCATCGCCGTGACCCTCTGCTTCGGTCTGGCGCTGGCGACGACGCTCGTATTGTTCGTCATTCCCGCACTGATCCTGTTGCTGGAAGGTGGCAAGGCGCGCCTGGTTAACTTACTGCACAGACGCCGTCCCGTGGCGCTATTGCACGGAGAGTGAAGATATGACAATCGCGAGCATGTTGAAGGCCGTGAAACTTTCGATTCCAAAAAAACTGCGAACCAGCCTCATCATCGTCGCCGCAGCGGCACTCGCCAGCGCTTCGCTGTTTGCAACTGCACCACGCGCGACGCCCGAGGAAATGGCAGAAAAGGCCTGGCCGGTGACTACCCTGCACGTCGAGCCTTCGGAAATTGGCCCGGCGTTCAACGCCTATGGACGCTTCGAGGCAAGCCAGACCTCCGTGCTCACCAGCAAGGTCGCTGCCTGGATCGATGAAGTGCACGTGCGCGAAGGCGATCAGGTACAGGCCGGCCAGCTGCTGGTATCGCTTGACGGCAGCGACTTCGAACGGCGCCGCCGTGAGCTTGCCGCAGCGGTTGATCAGGCCCGCGCGGAGGTGGCATCCGCCCGCAGCGAGCTCAAACTTGCGCAGGATAGCGACACCGACTACACGAGTATGCACGAAGCCGCGCAAAGCAAGCTCGCACGGCACAGGGAGTTGCTCGACAAACGCCTGATCTCCCAGGTGCTGTACGACGAGGTGGCAACGCTGGCCGCCTCGGAACGCATTCGCTACCTCGATCACCAGCGCAGGCTCCAGGATCTGCCGAACCGCCTGCGCCGCGCCCAGGCCGAGGAGACACGCGCTGCAATCGCCCTGGAGCAGGCCCAGGTCGACCTTGACGCAACCAGCATCCGCGCACCGTTCACCGGTCCAGTGCTGAGCGTGCGGGCCGCCGCCGGAGAGCTTGCCAGCAGCAGCATGCCGCTGGTCGAGATGGCCGCAACGGAGAGCCTCGAGCTGCGCGCGGAAATCCCGCGGGCCTACGCCGGACGGCTGCAGGCATACCTGGCAGAGGGCGCGTTGGTAGCGGCAGATACGGAGTTTGGACTGGCGCTTGCGCTGAACCGCCTGGCCCGGCAGGTGCGGGTCGGGCAGAGCGGTATCGATGCTTTCTTCAAACCGGCCAACGCCCAGGCCGGATTCGCCATCGGTCAGGTCACCGAGATTTCGGTGCTGCTGCCAGCGGAACGCGACCTCGTTGCATTACCTGTGCAGTCGATCTACGAAAACGACCGGGTCTACGTGGTGGAAAACAAGCGTCTGAAAGCCATCGACGTGCACCGCGTGGGCGAAGCCGGGCGAGGCCGGGAGCATCGCGTGCTGGTGCGCTCCGAAGCGCTTTCGGGCGGTGCTCAGGTACTGGCAACACAGCTACCCCAGGCCGTCAGCGGGCTACTGGTGGAGCCGATTACGCAGTCCTGATTCGCCGGCGACGGTTTATCGGGCGTGCAGCTTTACCGGCATGTGGCTGTAGCCGTGCACGAAGTTGGAGTGCACCCGCTGCGGTTCTTCAAGCACTTCTACATGCCGGAAGCGCTGGAGGATTTCCTCCCACAGGATACGCAGCTGCATCTCGCCGAGCCGGTTACCCATACAACGGTGGATGCCGTAGCCGAAGGAGATGTGCTGCCGGGCATTGGGCCGGTCGATCATGAGCCGATCTGCATGCTCAAACACCGTCTCATCGCGATTGCCGGAGATGTACCACATCACCACCTTGTCGCCCGCACGGATCTGCTTACCACCCACTTCGGTATCCGCAAGCGCAAGCCGACGCATGTGTGACAGCGGTGTCTGCCAGCGGATGATCTCGGAAACCATGTTGGGGATCAGCGCGTGGTTCGCACGCAGCTTGTCGAACTCTTCAGGGAACTTGTTCAGCGCGTAAACACCGCCCGAGATGGAGTTGCGGGTGGTGTCGTTGCCACCGACGATCAGCAGGATCAGGTTACCCAGGTACTCCATGGGGTCCATGTTCTGAAACGCAGGGCTGCGCACCATCATGGAGATGAAGTCGTCAGCGTCGCTGTCCTGACGTTCTCTCCACAGACCGTTGAAGTACTCCAGGCATTCCATCAGCTCGGCCATGCGCTGCTCTTCGGTCATATTGGTCGCCCCCACCAGCGCTGGCGAGGATGTGGCCACATCCGACCAGTGGGTGAGCTTACGGCGCTCGTCGAACGGAAAATCGAACAGCGTCGCCAGCATCTGTGTGGTGAGCTCGATGGAGACACTGTCCACCCAGTCGAACGCCTCACCCACCGGCAGGCTGTCGAGAATGCCAGCCACCCGGCCGCGGATCAGCGGCTCGAGCTTCGCCAGCGTACGTGGTGCCACTGCGCCGGTGACTCCTTTACGCTGCGCGTCGTGGCGCGGCTGATCCATGGCGATGAACTGCGGCAGGATCATCTCCGGCGGCAGGTCACCGATGACGATGAGCGGCTCGGAGGAAAACACTTCGTGGTGTGTGTCCACATGTTTGATATCGGCGAAGCGGGTGACGCTCCAGAACGCGCCAAACGGACTTTCGGCGGTGTAGTGCACCGGATCTTCCGCCCGCAGGGTATCGAACACCTGCCAGTGCCGCCCAGTCGGGTACAAGCCGCTATCGGACGGATCCAGCGGATCGGTATGCGTCATCTGGACGGCTTCAGCCATATTCTCTCCCCCTTGGTCTTTGGTCAGTACTTGAAATCAAGCATCCGTTGCAACGGCACCATGGCCTGACGGCCGATCTCCGGGTCCACATGGATTTCGTTGGCGGTCATCATCGCCTCGGAGTGCACTACATCCGACAACGTGCGCAGCTCGTTCATGGCCATCCATGGACAGTGCGCACAGCTCTTGCAGGTGGCACCGTCGCCAGCGGTGGGCGCCTCGATGAAGCGCTTGTGCGGGTTGGCGCGCCGCATCTTGTGGAACATGCCCTTGTCTGTGGCAACGATGCACACCTCGTTGGGCAACTCCGAGGCGGCCTTGAGAAGCGCACTGGTGGAACCCACCGCATCGGCCAGAGCAATGACGCTGGCCGGCGACTCCGGGTGTACCAGCACCGCCGCGTCCGGGTACAGCGCCATCATGTCCTTCAGACCCTGCGCCTTGAACTCCTCGTGCACCACACAAGCAGCATTCCACAGCAGCATGTCGGCACCGGTCTGCCGCTGAACGTAGTCGCCGAGGTACTTGTCTGGCGCCCAGAGTATCTTCTCGCCGCGCGCATGCAGCGACTCGACGATGGGCAGCGCGACGCTTGAGGTCACCACCCAGTCAGACAAGGCTTTCACCCGCGCTGAGGTGTTGGCATAGACCACCACCGTGCGGTCGGGATGCGCTTTGCAGAACGCCTCGAACTCATCCGGTGGGCAACCCAGATCCAGCGAGCACTCGGATTCGAGCGTCGGCATGATGACCCGCTTTTCGGGCGACAGAATTTTCGCCGTCTCGCCCATGAACCGCACACCGGCAACGAACAGAGTCTGCGCATCGTGGTTCTTGCCGAATCGCGCCATCTC
>JAUILW010000739.1 GCA_030432795.1 Gammaproteobacteria bacterium | reverse complement strand
ACTCGATTCCCCCGAACCCCTCAATGGTACGTTCGCTGGCCAGATCGTAGTTCCAACGACCCATGATGGCGAAGTGCCGGCTGATCGGCCAGTAGAGGGAGACGTCGGTCTGGCGGATGCGGTCCTGTACGCGGTGCCGATAGCCAACATTGAAGATGTGCTGGTTGTCGCGCCGATATTGAATATGCGCAGAACTTTCGTCCACCTGGTTGTCGTTCGGGTCCCAGATGACGCCGCCACGAAGGCGCCAGAAACCACCCAGGGTCGTTTCCAGCTCACCTGCGAACGCTGATGTACTCTGCCGCTCGTCCTCGCCGGCGTTTCCGAACAGTGTCACGCGCCGATCCTCGAAGTAGTGGATCTGACCGATGCTGGCCCGGAGATATTCGCGGCCGCTCTGCGCGTTCACCAGCCGGCTCGTCAGCCCCGCGGACACCTGGTTGGCATCCGAACGCCGATCCAGACCCGAAAATCGCGTTTCCCTGAAGAGCTGGTTATAGGAAAACGTCAGCTCGGAGACGTCGAAACGCGGCAACGCGCTCTGGTCCTCATACTCCCGATAGAGGTAGAACAGACGTGGCTCGAGGGTCTGCACCAATGTGGTGCCGCCAATGGTCAGGTCGCGATCGAAAAACAGCCCGCCGTCGACAGAGCCGTAACCAAGGCTACGATCCGGCGAATCGTCCTCCAGCTGAAAGCCGCCGGCCGACGGGTCCTGCTCGAGATCGTAGGTGGTATAGCTGAAGCCACCGGACAACGTGAAAAAACCGAACGGCCAGGAAAATGGCAAGCGTACGCGCGGCTCCACATGGAAGCGCTCGCCGGTTACCGCGTTCAGGCCGCCAAGCCCACGCGTGTCCCGGTCGAACGATGCACCGATGGCATCGATGCTCAACACCGCCGGGCCGAGCTCCTGCACGTACTGCAGGGCAAGCTCCGGCACGCGCTCGTAGGGATCGACGCTGATCTCGTCAAGGCGTTGGAACCGCTGCGCCCAAAGACGCATGGAGAGGTTTCTGAAGCGATAAAGCAACTCTCCACGTCGCTCAAGCTCGATCTGGCTGGACACCGCCAGATCCGTACCAAGGTCTCTGAAATAATCGCGGTCACTCACCGCTGCATAGTCGACGATCGTGCGCACCTGGCCGATTCGACCCATCTGATTCACGGCAACCAGCCACCGGTCCGCCGGCTCGAATTGCTGCCCCGGAAACAGCTCCTCAAAGTCTTTCTTCGCGTAGGTCCCATCGAACAGGTCGTCTTCCGCGAGATAGCCTCCCGTCACCACCGCCCGCTGCCACTGCGCGAGATGGCGAAACTCGGCTTCCAGCCCCACACCACGATCACTGACATAGTGCGGCACGATGGTGGCGTCGTAGTTCGGCGCCAGATTCAGATAATAGGGGACGGTGAGATCCAGCCCGTCTTCGTCGGAGTAGCCGATATTGGGAAAGAGAAAGCCGGACTGGCGATCGCTTGTGACCGGAAACTTGATGTACGGGGTGTAAAAGATCGGCACATTTCGCATGCGCAGAACGGCGTTACGTGCCGTGCCGAACACCTCACCCTTCTTCACGGTGAGCTTCTCCGCCGTCAACTTCCAGTTGTTGTTGCCCGGCTCGCAGCGCGTGAACTCGTTCCCCTGCATGATGAGATCGCCGGCGGCGTTCTGTTCGAGCGAGCGGGTGCGACCGCGAAACTGGTTACCAAGGATCAGAAACTGCGCGTCCGACAGCGCCGCTTCATCGGTGTTGAGGTCAATCTCTGCGCGTTCGCCCTGCAGCAACACACCCGGCTCCTGCAAGCGAACACCGCCGCTGAGCGCGGCGCGACGGGTACGGTTATCCACCTCGGCACGTTCGGCCAGCAACGAACGGTTACCTTGCGCAAAACGGACATCGCCG
>JAUILW010000083.1 GCA_030432795.1 Gammaproteobacteria bacterium | reverse complement strand
GCGCGCAGCAATGCGAGCTGCCAGAAATAGCTGATGACGGTGAGCACGTGATATCGCGGTAAAAACTGCGGGGAAATTCTCGCACAAGTCGCACGCTTGGCCGACAATTAAGCCTCATTCGAACAGGGAAGCCCGATTGACGTTATGGTGAGCAAAGCGAACGCGTTCTATGCACAGTCCGGTGGCGTAACTGCGGTGATCAACGCCTCAGCCAGCGGCGTCATCCTCACGGCCCGCAAGCACAAGGACCGGATCGGTAAGGTATTCGCTGGTAGAAACGGCATTCTTGGTGCGCTCAATGAGGAATTGATCGACACGGGCCGGGAACCCCTCAGCTCGATTCAGGCGCTGCGCAGCACGCCGAGCGGTGCGTTCGGCTCCTGCCGCTACAAGCTGAAGTCGCTCGAAGAAAACGCGCGCGAGTATCAGCGCCTGATAGATGTTTTTCGCGCGCACAACATCGGCTACTTCTTCTACAACGGCGGCGGCGACTCCCAGGACACCGCCCACAAGGTCTCGCAGCTCAGCGAAAAGTTGGGATACCCGATCACCTGCATTGGCATCCCGAAGACCGTGGACAACGATCTGCCCTACACCGATGCGTGCCCTGGGTTCGGTTCCGTTGCCAAGTATGTGGCCGTGTCCACCCGCGAGGCGGCGCTCGATGTCGCATCGATGTGCGAAACATCCACCAAAGTGTTCATTCTCGAGGTGATGGGTCGACACGCTGGTTGGATCGCCGCAGCTGCGGGCCTGGCCCAAGAGAACGCCGATGACGCGCCGCACATCATCCTGCTGCCGGAAGTGCCGTTTAAGAAAACCGCTTTCCTGCGCAAGGTGAAGGACACGGTCAACAAGAACGGCTACTGCGTGATCGTTGTGAGCGAGGGTGCGAAGTACGCCGACGGTACCTTTCTCGCAGATGCAGGCGGCAAGGATGCGTTCGGCCACACACAGCTTGGTGGCGTCGCACCCACCATTGCCAACATGGTGAAGGACAATCTGGGCTACAAGTACCACTGGGCGGTTGCGGACTATCTGCAGCGCGCCGCCCGCCACATCGCTTCACAAACCGATGTGGACCAGGCGTTTGCCCTTGGCCAGGCGGCGGTGGAGTTTGCACTCGCCGGCAAGAACGCGGTGATGCCCACCATCGTGCGTAAGAGCGATAAGCCATACCGCTGGACGATTGGCGAGGCGAAGCTTTCCCGCGTGGCCAACGTGGAGCGCAAGATGCCGAAGACGTACATCAGCAAAGACGGCTTCGGCATTACCGCCGCGGCGCGGCGCTACCTTGCGCCGTTGATCGCCGGAGAGGACTATCCGACATACAAAGACGGCTTGCCGAAGTACGTTCGTTTGAAAAACGTGCTGGTGGCCAAGAAGTTGCCGGCGTTCAAGGTGTAAACGCGGGTCGCCAAGCCCGCTGGAGGATATATGGCGGATGATCTCGTATACGCGGCTCTGGAGCGGGTGGCGGAAACGGCCGGCGATATCAACGAGCGCATTTACGCGCGTTACTTTGAGCTGTGTCCCCAGTCCGCCGATGTGATGATGCACACCGATGACGGCATGCGCGGGCGCATGCTCGATGAGGTGTATCGCCTGGTGCTCAATCCGGAGCCGGCTGACGAGGAGGAGTACCTCGCGTTCGAGGTGGATAACCATCGCGCCTACGGCGCTGAGCCACACATGTACCGCAACGTCTTGCAGGCGGTTCGCGATGTGGTGCGTGAGGAAATGTCCTCAGATTGGACCGCGGACATCGAAGCGGCGTGGCAGGCCCGTATCGACGCGCTCGGAGGCATGATCGAGGCGGCTGCAGCGCGGACTTACTCCGCCGGTTGAAATCGCCCACGCATAAAAAAGCCGCGCAGAGCGCGGCTTTTTTGATTGTCGCCGGGATCAGGCAACGAGCGGTGCAATCACCAGGCTGACGATCGCCATCACGTTGATGAGGATGTTCATGCTGGGGCCGGAGGTGTCCTTGAAGGGGTCGCCTACGGTATCGCCCACTACGGCTGCGGCATGCACGTCGCTGCCTTTGCCGCCGAGGTTGCCCTTTTCCACGTACTTCTTGGCGTTGTCCCAGGCACCACCGGCATTGGCCATGGTGAGTGCCAGGAGCACACAGCCCAGCAACGCGCCACCAAGGGTGCCGCCCAGCGCTTCCGCGCCGAGGGTGAAGCCGACCAGCGGCGGTACGCCCACAGCGATGACACCAGGCAACAGCATGCGCTTGAGCGCTGCCGAGGTGGCGATGTCCACACACTTGGCGGTATCCGGCTCGGCTTTGCCTTCGAGCAGACCGGGGATCTCGCGGAATTGACGACGGATCTCCTGGATCATCTCCATGGCGGCGTCGCCAACGGCGGTCATGGTGATCGAGGCGATCAGGAACGGCACCAGACCGCCGATGAACAGGCCAATGAGCACGTCCGGATCGCCGAGGTGCAGTACGAAGTCGCCATCGCGTACATGGTGAATCGTCTCCACGTAGGCGGCGATGATGGCCAGGGCCGCCAGCGCCGCAGCGCCGATGGCAAAGCCTTTGCCCATGGCGGCAGTCGTGTTGCCGAGTTCGTCGAGCGAGTCGGTAATGGCGCGGGTTTCCGGTCCCAGGCCGCCCATCTCGGCGATACCGCCGGCGTTGTCGGCGACGGGGCCGTATGCGTCCACCGCCATGGTCATGCCAACCGTTGCCAGGAGGCCCACAGCGGCGATACCAACGCCGTAGAGGCCGGCAAGCTCGGTGGATATGAAGATGATGGCGCAGATGGTCAGAAGCGGAACGACTACCGATTCCATGCCTACAGCCAGGCCGGTGATCATCACCGTGGCAGGTCCGGTCTTGCCCGACTCAGCGATGCGCACCACTGGCTTTGAAGAGGTGTAGTACTCGGTGACGAGGCCGATGATCACGCCGCCCACGGAGCCGAACAACACGCTCCACCACACGTTGTGGCTGATGCCGACGCCGCCCACGACGAAGTAAGCTGCGGCGATGAACAGGATGGGGGTTGCGATCATGCCAATGCGCAGGGCCAGGGCCGGAGCCGCGTTGGACTGGCTGCGCACGATGCCGATGCCGATGATGGACGCCACGAGGCCGGTAGAAGCCAGCGCCAGCGGCAGGAACATCAAGGCCGCGCGGCTCTGCTCGTCGCCGAGGCTTGGTGCCAGGGCATCCAGGCCGACAGCAGCCATGGTGGAGGCAATGGCGATGGTGGCGATCATCGAGCCACAGTAGCTTTCGAAAATGTCGGAGCCCATGCCGGCCACATCACCGACGTTGTCGCCCACGTTGTCGGCGATCACACCGGGGTTCCGGGGGTCGTCTTCCGGGATACCCGCTTCCACTTTGCCCACCAGGTCAGCGCCGACGTCAGCGCTCTTGGTGTAGATGCCACCGCCCACACGGGAGAACAGTGCGACCACCGATGCGCCCATGCCGAAACCGTGGATGTAGTGCGCATCCTCCGGGTTGCTGCCGTAGATCAGGTAGACGATGCCGAGGCCCATAAGGCCGAGTGAGGCAACCGCGAGGCCCATGATGGAGCCGCCGAAAAAGGCCACGGAAAGCGCCTGCGCCTGGCCGGCGGTGTGGGCCGCGGTGGTGGTGCGTACATTCGCTTTGGTGGCGGTGTACATGCCGATCCAGCCAGCCGATGCGGAGGACACGGCGCCGATGAGGAAGGCGACCGCGGTCTTCCAACCGAGCGGTGAGAGAAAAACGAGCACCAGCAGCACGGCGGCGAACATGGCCAGCATCGTGTACTCACGGCGCATGAACACCATGGCGCCGATGTGAATCTGCTCGGCGATCTTCTTCACGACGTCGCTGCCTTCGTCGTACCGTTTGATCAGGCTGTAAATGACCGCAGCGGCCACCAGCCCCACGACACCCAGAACGGGTGGAATCAGGGTTAGATCCATTGTCTTTGTTTCCCAGCTAGAGTTTGCGCGCCCCTCCCGGAGGCGGCGCGTATGATAACAGCGTGGGCGGGCGGCGCCAGCAGGCGCAATATTCTGGTGCAGGCCGACCCGAACGGATCAACCCTGGGTGAGCAGCGCCCGCAGGTCGATGATGGCGGCATTGGCGCGCGCCACATACGACGCCATCACCAGTGAGTGGTTGGCCAGGAATCCCAGGCCGTCGCCGTTCAGGATCATCGGGCTCCACACGGTTTCCTGCGTTGGTTCCAGCTCACGGATGATCTGCTGCAGGCTCACACGGGCGTTTTTCTTCTCGAGCACGTCGCCGAAGTCCCGCTCCATTGCGGTGAGCAGATGGATCAGCGCCCAGGTCTGGCCGCGGGCCTCAAAAAACACATCATCGATCTCCAGCCAGGCGGTTTTGTATTCCGTTTCCGCCGGCGCATCCGTTGCCTGAGACGCGGCGGCGTCGCCGGCGAGGTCGATGTTGAGCTGCCGCTTGCCGACGCTGGCGCTCAGCCGTTGCGACAGCCCGCCGAGGCGGCTCTCAACACCTTCCAGCCATTTCTGCAGGTTGTCTGCGCGGGCGTAGAACTGCGCGTTGCTGACAGACGGGTCGGCGAGTCGCTTGAGGTAGGCGTTGAAGAACTTCGTCGCGTCGCGGTATTCATCCTCCGTTTGCGGCAGTATCCAGCTATCGTTGTCGAAGAAGTAGCGAGGCTCGGCTTTCTCCAGGTCCGGATCTTCCGTCGATTGGCTCTGAGAGCGGGAGAAGTCGATGCGGAATGAACGCGCCGCATCGCGGATTTGCGTGAGCACGCCGAATTCCCAATTCGGCACGTTGTCCATCCACACGCCCGGCGGGAAGCGGTCGTTGGACAGATAGCCGCCGCGCTTGTCCAGCAGCGTATCGGCCAGAAAGATCACCGTGTAGGCGGTGGTGTAGCCGGTGACGGGCTCTACCCCGTTCGCCGCGGCGTGCGCATCGGCGCGCGCGCTGATGTCTTCAAGTTCCGGCTCGTAGTCCCACCACCAACCTACCAGTGCTGCGGCCAGCACGTAGATGCCGATCAGGGTGCCGGTGATTATGCCAATTCGGCCCATGAGGCTCTCCGTTCGATCGAGGTTGGTCACACTCGGGTACTTACGCTGCCAGAATTTCAGGTTCAACCGCAATTTCTCCGCATCAGCAGGCCGCTTCTTCAGCCGCCTGTCAGGGGTTGAAGCACACCAGCGCCACACGCGCCGGCAGGCCGATCTCCATGGTTGCGCGCACTCTATCGTCCCCGGACGCTGCATTCATCTGCTGATACATCCAGCGTCCCTGCACATCGTTCAACGCTCGGATGGTCGCACGACAATCGAAGGTCTTGGCGGTTTTACCCATACGAGCGAGCAATTGCCGGTTCTGCGTGCTCTGCATGTTCTTATGGTCGAAGAATTGCTCCTCACGGTTTGCATTGCTGAGCAGATCGACTTGTGCCTGGGTCGGGGCGATGGACGGATGATCTGCGTCGATGAGGCGGGCGCGGGCGAGCATCGAGCGGGCAGTTGCCAGTTGCCAGTCGTCTGCAGCCGTCAACGCGAGCTCGACAAACCGCTCGACGATGCGCTCCACGCCGCGCAACGCTTCGTCATTGTTGGGGTCCAACGCCAACACCTGTAAGAAATAGCCGTGGGCGCTGTCCTGTCCGGGGCCGGCGGTAAGCCGATCCTCCGCCAGCGCCGCCTCTGCGGCGTCGAGCAGTGGATACAGTTGTTCCGGTGCGACAGGCACCGGCTCCGGCGATGGCGTTTCTGGCTGTTGGGGTGGTGAAGCTGTTTGACAGCCCAGAACGCCGGCAACCAGGCAGGCGAGAACGAACAGACGGTGCAAACGGATGCGCATCACGACGACGGGGGATTTGATGTGTTAAAAACCGCGGCATTGTACGCCGACTCGGGCCATCAGATGGTTAGGCTCCTGCTCACACTGCTGCTTTTTTCGTCACCGGCGTTTGTCTGGGGGCTGGAATTTGGCGGCAAAGATCCGTTCGCGCCGCAGTCCGAAGAGCCGCTACCCAGCGACGAAGCCTTCGTTCTCAGCCACGCGCTGGTGGATGACGACACGCTGCTGCTGCGTTGGGAGATGCCTGACGACTACTACCTCTACAAACACCGCTTCAAGTTCCAGACCCGGCCGGATGCGCTGGTCGCGCTCGGCGAGCCCGAGATTCCTCCCGGAAAGGCGAAGTTCGACGATTGGGAGGGCGAGGTCGAGGTGTATTTCCACGAAGTGGAGGTGCGCCTACCAGTGAGTGCCGTGAGCGGTGGCGGCGAGGTGGGGGTGAGCTACCAGGGTTGCAACGAGAAGCTTGGTATCTGCTACCCGCCGGAAACCCGCTGGGTATCGTTCGGCGAGTCGCCGCAGGCAGCCGCTGCCGTGCCGCAACCGCAGCCGGCGGCGGCCACGCAGGACGACGTGTTTACCAATCTGCTTTCGGGTGACAGCGTCTGGCTGGCCATGGGGCTCTTCCTGCTGGCGGGTATCGGCCTTGCTTTCACGCCCTGCGTGCTGCCCATGGTGCCGATTCTCTCGGGCATCATCGTCGGTGAGGGTGAGGGCCTCGGTCGACGCCGGGCTTTCACCTTGTCGCTTGCCTACGTGCTCGGGATGGCGGTGACCTACGCGTTGGTGGGCACGCTGGTGGGATTGTTTGGTGCGGAGCTGAACCTGCAGGCCAAGCTTCAGTCTCCGGCGGTGCTGACGGTGTTTGCGCTGGCCTTCGTAGCGCTTTCCTTCTCCATGTTCGGCTTCTATGAGTTACGCCTGCCGAGTGGCCTGACGAATCGGCTCAACGCTCTCGGCAGTGCCCAGGGTGGCGGCAAGCACCTGTCGGTACTGATCATGGGCGCTCTGTCCAGCCTGGTGGTTTCTCCGTGCGTGTCAGCGCCGCTCACCGGTGCGCTGGTGTATATCAGCCAGACGGAAGATGCACTGCTGGGCGGCATGGCGCTCCTGTCGCTGGGTCTTGGCATGGGCGTACCGCTACTGCTCGTGGGCGCTGGCGGCGGCCACCTGCTACCGCGCGCTGGTGCCTGGATGGATACGGTCAAGGCGGTATTTGGCGTGCTGCTGCTGGCGGTTGCGATCTGGCTTGTGGAGCGTATCGTGCCCGCGTCGGTGACCCTTGCGTTGTGGGCGGCTCTGCTCATCGGCTCGGGGGTGTATCTCGGGGCGCTGGATCGGAGCACACGCAACGGCTGGGGGCAGCTATGGAAAGCCAGCGGCTTCATTGCCCTGGTCTACGGCGTGCTGCTGCTCATCGGCGCCGCAAGCGGCGCCAATGACCCATTGCGGCCGCTTGCGCCTTTGCTGGCTGCTGAGCGCGCTGGTGGGGGTGGTGCCCAACAGTCGCATGACGCACAGTGGTTCGCTGTGAATGATCGGCCGGAGTTGGATGCCCGATTGTTGGCGGGCGGTGGCCGTCCGGCCATGCTCGACCTGTACGCCGACTGGTGCATCAGCTGCAAAATTATGGAGCGGGACGTGTTCCCACAGCCGCAGATCGCTGCACGTTTCGCGAATTTCAACCTTTTGCGGGCGGACATCACGGACAACAACGATGCGCATCAGGCACTGCTGGACGGCTTTGGGCTGTTTGGTCCGCCGTCGTTGCTGTTCTTTGCGCCAGATGGCAGCGAGATGACGGACTTTCGCATACAGGGCGAGGTCGATGCGGCCATGCTGGAGCAGCATCTCGACGCTGTTCTGGCGGCAATATAGATTAAAAAATCGGCGAAATGGCCGCTAAAGTGCGGCTAAATCCCTGGGAGAGCCCATTGGACCTGAGAAAGATCAAGAAGCTCATAGAGCTGGTGGAAGAAAGCGGCATATCCGAGCTTGAGGTACGTAGCGGCGACGAGGCGGTGCGCATCGCGCGCCCTGTGGGCTCCTCCCTGCCGGTCGCCTCAGCTGCGGTGGCCGTGCCGTCGCCATCAGCTTCAGCTACGAACGCTGCGTCGCAAGCCGCATCGGTGCCCGTGCGTGCACCCATGGCGGGTACGTTCTACGCGGCGTCAGCGCCGGGAGAACCGGCCTTCGTCAGTGTCGGTAGCCATGTGCACGCGGGCGACGTCCTGTGCATCATCGAAAGCATGAAAATGATGAACGAGATCCGCGCCGAGCAGGACGGCGAGATCGGCCGGATCCTGGTGGAGAATGGCGAGCCCGTAGGATCCGGGCAGGCGCTTTTTCACCTGCGGTGAACGCTTGGCGGCAGCTCGCCGCGGTGCTGCTGGCAGACGATGCCCTGCTGGCAAGCGATATGTTCGAAGCTGCCGGGGCGGTGAGCGTCACGACATCTGCGGCGTCGGATGAAGCGCTGTTCGTCGCGCATGCCGGTGAGATTGCCGATGGCGCTGCGGCGCTCTGGCGCCGCTGTCTGGTCACCGGCCTGTTTGCGGCGGATAGCGACCTCGCAGTATTGCGGGCGGAGCTCGGCAGCCGTTTCGACACCGCGGAAATCACGGAAACCGAGTTGCCGGAATCCGCCTGGCTTGGTGGCGTTCCGGCTCTGTCACTGGCGTTTGGCGGCGGCCGTCTGCGGCTTGAGCCTAAGTCCAGCCGTACAGAGCTCGATCAGGAAGGTGCCGTGGTGTTTCTGGACGCAGGCCTTGCCTTCGGCAGCGGCAGCCATCCCACCACGCAGATGTGCCTGGACTATCTTGCTGAGGCAGCGCTTGAGGGCCGACGGGTGCTCGATTTCGGCTGCGGCTCCGGCATTCTGGCGGTCGCCGCGGCCCGCCTCGGCGCGCGCCAGGTGATGGCGGTGGATATCGATCCGCAGGCATGGTTAGCGACGAAGGAGAACGCCCACTACAATGGCGTCCCGGAATCGCAGCTGGTTGTGCGCTCGCCGGACGAATTTGCAGCCGAATCTGAGCCTTTCGACGTGGTGGTAGCCAATATCCTCGCCAACCCGCTTATCGCGCTTGCACCCGTGCTGAGCGCGGCAGTCGCCCGTGGCGGGCGTCTGGTGCTCACCGGCATACTTGACCCGCAGGTGGAAGCAGTCGTCGCTGCGTACCCTGACATCCCGCTGGCGGAAGGCGACCGCCGTTCTGCCGATGGCGCTACGTGGGTGCGTTTGGAGGGGCGTCGTGCCTCTGCCTAGCGAAGATCTAGAGCCACTCGTCACCGAGTGTCCCAACTGCCAGACACGTTTTCGCGTGTCGGAATCGCAGCTCCAGGTCGCCAACGGCCGAGTGCGATGCGGCGCCTGTCTGAAGGTGTTTCTCGGCACTGATTACCTGCAGTGGGACCGCGAGCCCGCGGCGGACGACCGTGCGCCGGACGATACGCTGGATGAACTGCTCGGCGAGTTGGAACTGGATTCTCCGGCGCCACCCGAGTCCGTGCGCTGGTTTGATGACGTGGCCATCACCGAAGGCGCGTCGAAGGTGGCGACGGATCACCAAGATGCGGCAGGCGAAGATTATGCGCCGTTGCAGGAGGCCGCCGGACAGAAAGGCGTGATGCCTCAACATTATGCGCCGCTACCTTGGGTTGAAGATGCCGCCAACGACGTTTTCGGCGCGGTCGATCATCAGGCGGGACGGCCCGATGAATCACCCGACGATCTCGAGATTGCGCTGACAGCGGATGATCTGCTGGCAAACCTGACGGAACAGCTTCCGGAGGTCGAGGCGGCGGACGAGCAGGCAGCCGAGGATACGAGTGAAGCTGCTGCCCTGTACGAAGCGCTGGCGTTACCTGAGGAGCCTGCCTTCGAGCGCTCCTTGCCCATGGACGCATCGCCAGACGAACCGTTGCCCAAAGAGGACACCACGCCCCTAGGGGAAGAGGCTGCAGTCGAGGCGTATGAGGGGCGGGAGCCGATCCCACCGCAAACTGAAAAGCCGCTTGCAGCTGGAACCGCGCAAGCTGTTGAAGCGTCGGACCTGGACATGCAGCTGCCTCCCGGCGGTTGGGACGTGGGAGACCTCGAAGCGGAAGCGCCGCCGCCCAGGCGCCGATGGCCGTATGTCGCCGGTGCCCTTCTGGTGGCGTTTCTCGTCGCACAGGCGGTGTATCTGCTGTGGCCGAGCATGGAGAAAACGCCGGAGCAGCGGTGGTTGCCGGAGACCGTTTGCGCCGTGACCGGCTGCGAGCTGGAACCCCTGCGCGATGTGGATCAGCTCGTGCTGAACAATGTAATCGTGCGCGGCCACCCGGAGCTCGAGGGCGTGCTGGTGGTGGATGTCTTGTTCGTCAACGCGGCAGACT
>JAUILW010000738.1 GCA_030432795.1 Gammaproteobacteria bacterium | reverse complement strand
GTGTTGGCATAACGCGCCGCGTTAGCGCTTCGGGAGATGCGTTTTGCCAGTGGCAGATCGAGCACCCGGGCATCCCAGGCGCGACGGATGTGCGGCTGCTTGAGCAGGCCTCTAGCAAGTGCCACAAGCCCGATCAGGACGATAAGGATGGCCCACCACCAGCGGGTGACAAATTCCGACATACCGATGAGCAGCACCGTCATGGGCGGCAGTTCCTGGCCGGAGTTTTCGATGACGCCGACCATGTCCGGCACCACATAGACCATAAGCGCACCGACGACACCAACCGCCAGTACCAGCAGAACCACCGGGTACAGCAGCGCCATTTCTACGTTGCGGCGCGAGTCGTACTGCCGCTCTAGGTAGTCCGCGAGATTTTCCAGCACCCGATCGAGAAAGCCCGACTGCTCTCCCGAGGCCACCGTGGAGCGGTACAGCTGCGAGAAGCTGCCGGGATACTCAGCCAGGCTCGCGGCCAGCGAGTAGCCTTCGAGCACCTTGCTGCGAATGCCCATGACAAGCGCACCGACTGACTGTTTTTCCGCCTGCTGCGCAATGGCACGCAGCGCCTCCTCAATCGGCAGCCCAGCTTTTGAGAGGGTGGCGAGCTGCCGGGTGATGAGTACCCGGTCGAGCGCCCCGAGACGGCGGGAAAACGACCAGCTGCGGCCGCCGGAACGGCTCTTTTCCGATGCGGTGTCCACGGACACCGGCGTAAGGCCCTGATCGCGCAGCATCTGCCGCACCTGACGCAGGCTGTCGCCTTCCAGAACGCCTTTCCTGGTCTTGCCGCCTGCATCCAGCGCTACGTATTCGAACGCCGCCATGTCAGCCCTCGAGGGAAACCCGCAGGACTTCCTGCACCGTAGTTATGCCGGAGAGCACCTTGGCTACGCCGTCCGCGCGGATGCTCGGAAAACGACGACGGGCGTAGGTGGCAAGCGCCTGTTCGGAGCTGCGATCGTGGATGAGCTGGCGCATGGTGTCGTCCATAGCGATGAGCTCATAGATGCCGGTGCGGCCTTTGTAGCCCGTCTGCAGGCAGGAATCGCAGCCGCCGGGCTCGAACACGCGCGCGTCGTCGCGGTTGAGAAACTTCAGCTCCGTGCTCGTGGCACGTCTCGGACGCTTGCAGTCCGGACACAGCACCCGAACCAGACGTTGCGCCAGCATGCCCACCAGGCTCGATGACAGCAGAAATGGTTCCATGCCCATGTCCACGAGCCGACTGACAGCGCCCACCGCCGTGTTGGTATGCAGGGTGGACAGCACCAGGTGGCCAGTGAGGCTCGCCTGCACGGCCACCTCCGCGGTCTCCAGATCGCGGATCTCGCCTACCATCACCACGTCCGGGTCCTGCCGCAGAATGGCGCGAAGGCCGCGTGCGAAGGTCATATCGGCTTTGGTGTTCACCTGCGTCTGGCCGATGCCCGGCAGGTTGTATTCGATAGGGTCTTCCACGGTGAGTACATTGATGCTGGACGCATCGAGTTCCGCCAGGGAGGCGTACAGCGTGGTGGTCTTACCTGAGCCGGTGGGCCCGGTCACCAGGAAGATGCCGTGCGGGAGATGCACGATACGGCGCAGCAACTGCAGCTGCTTTGGCAGCATGCCGAGACTTTCCAACTGCAGACGCCCAGCCTGCTTGTCCAGGAGGCGCAGCACCACCCGCTCGCCGCTGCTGGCGGGCATGGTGGAAACCCGCACATCCACTTCGCGGCCACCGATGCGCAGCGAGATGCGCCCGTCCTGCGGAATGCGCTTCTCAGCAATGTCCAACCGCGCCATAACCTTGATGCGGGACACCAGCAGCGGCGCCAGTTCCCGCCTGGGTTGCACCACTTCGCGCATCACGCCATCGACCCGGAAGCGCACCACGAGGCTGCGTTCGAAGGTTTCAATGTGCAC
>JAUILW010000737.1 GCA_030432795.1 Gammaproteobacteria bacterium | reverse complement strand
TCTGGGTATCAACTATTTCGACAGCGCCGAAAACTACACCAGCGGCCAGAGCGAGACGGTGCTTGGCAAGGCGCTGGCCGGTCGCCGCGACAAGGTGCATCTGGTGTCCAAGCGCATCACATCGTCGACGGAAAGCGCAGACTCCATGATGCACGCACTGGAAGAGTCGCTCACCCGGCTGAACACCGACTACATCGATGTCTACATGAACCACGCGGTAAACAGTGTGGCGCGTGTGGCGAACCCCGAGTGGGCGGCGTTCATCGATCGCGCCCGCCAGCAGGGAAAGATTCGCTGGTCCGGCGCTTCGGGGCATGCGGGCAATCTCATCGAGTGCCTGGACTACGCCCTCGATGAAGACCTGGTGGACGTGTTGCTGGTTGCCTACAACTTCGGCCAGGACCCGAAGTTCTACGAAGGCATGACGCGCGCCTTCGACATGATCGCCACGCAAACCGATCTGCCGCGCGTGCTCGCCAAAGCCAAGCGCGCGGACGTTGGCGTGGTGGCCATGAAGACCCTGATGGGTGCACGGCTCAACGACATGCGCCCCTATGAGCACGGCGGCGCCACGTTCGCCCAGGCGGCTTTCCGCTGGGTACTGTCGAGCGAGCTTGTGGATGCGCTGGTGATCTCCATGACCAGCGAAGCGCAGATCGACGAATACCTCGGCGCGTCAGGCGCCACCGCTGTCGCCGCCGGCGATCGCGACCTGCTCTACCGGTATGCACAACTCAACGGCCAGACCTACTGCCGGCAGGTGTGCAGCGCCTGCGACAGCGCCTGTCCCTATGGCGTGCCCATTGCTGACGTGCTGCGCACGCGCATGTACGCGGTGGACTACCAGGACGTGCAGTTTGCGCGGGACGAGTATGCAATGCTCCCCACCGATGCAAGCCCGTGCCTGAGCTGCTCCGGCACGCCCTGCCAGGGCGCCTGCCCGCACGGCATCGAGATACACACCCTGTGCGCGCCGACCCATAGAATGCTGGCATGACGCTCGCCGAGATCCTCGCAGCCGTATCCCGCGGCGACATGACCGTGAACGACGCAGAGCCGCTGGTGCGCGGCTGCTTCTTCGAAAACCTCGGCCACACCACCCTCGACCACGACCGGGAAGCGCGCACCGGCACCGCTGAGGTGATCTACGGAGAAGGCAAAACCGCAGGGCAGCTCAACGACATCTGCGCGCACCTGGCGCGCCGCGGCGCCAATGCACTGATTACCCGCGTGGATGCAGACACCGCGCAGGCCCTGGACGTGCTGCAGGAAGGCGGCCGGTATGATCCGTTGTCACGCCTGGTCACCGTCATGCGCACCCCTGTCGCGCCGGCCGCCACAACCGTGGCGGTGGTGTCAGCCGGAACCTCCGACCACGCGGTGGCCGAGGAAGCAGCGCAGACCTGCGAGTTTCTCGGCAGCCCGGTGCTGCGCATCAACGATGTCGGTGTGGCCGGCCTGCACCGTCTGCTCGATCGCCTGGACGAGCTGCGCTCGGCGCGGGTGGTGATCGTCGTCGCCGGCATGGAAGGCGCGCTGCCGAGTGTTGTCGGCGGCCTGGTCTCCCAACCGGTGATCGCAGTGCCCACCTCCGTCGGCTACGGCGCCGCCTTCGGCGGCATCGCAGCGTTGCTCGGCATGCTCAACAGCTGCGCCAGCGGTGTGAGCGTGGTGAACATCGACAACGGCTTCGGCGCCGGGCATCTGGCGAACCGTATCAACCGTTTGTAGACCACCTTCCACCGGCGCGGATAGACTCAAGCCTATGGAGGAAGCTGTACAAGAGAAATACGACGCGCTGTGCGCCGCCATCGCTGGCCTGCCGCACGCACTGGTTGCATTCTCCGGCGGCGTGGACAGCTCGCTGGTGGCCTACGCCGCCCATCAGGTGCTAGGGGATAAGGCCCT
>JAUILW010000082.1 GCA_030432795.1 Gammaproteobacteria bacterium | reverse complement strand
AGCGGCTGCACGGCGCGGGCAATGATCAACCAGCCCAGGCCGGCGAGGATCAGGAAGGCCAACGTAACGAAGACGCTGCCCAGAAATACGCTGCCCACGAGTTGCCGGTCGTAGCGGCTGTAGTCCACGCCCAGCTCCACGTATCCCACGGTTGAGCGCTCGGTGGTCAGCTCATCGAGCGATTCAGCGGCGAACAGATCGGTCGTGCTGGCAATGGACTCGGTGACGATGGCGCGGCTCAAGCGCACCACTGGTGCCAGCGACTCGTCCACCACGTGCGCGTTGTTCAGCTGTGCGCGGCTGGCAAGGCGCTCGATGGCAGCGGAGTCCAGCGGCTCGAAGGGAACGGTGTCGTTGCTTGATTCGATGTAGAACGGTTTGCCCGCAGCATCGTAGTAGCGCACATACAGCACTTCCTCGTAACGCTCGAGGTAGTTGCCGAGTGCCAGGTAGCTGGGGTCATCCTGTTCCAGATACAGCCCGCTACCGAGGCTCTCAAGCTCGTGCACCCAGCGTGCCGACCAATCCTCGAGATTGTCGCGCACCACCCAACTTGCCACGAACCACAGGCAGCCAAGCGCAATGAGACCCACCACGACGGCAAATGCAAGCTGCGTGAGCATGATCTCCGAGACGAAGGTTCTGGTGCGCCGCACCGGCGCCTTGGCTTCAACCGTTGACGTCAACGAACTCCTCCATGCCTCTGGTCCTCGCTCTGAACGTGGTTTGCGGGAGCGTCTGTAACGCTCGGTCGTCGATCAGCCGGGCGAGTTGCTCCGCCACGTTGCGAGGGTTGTGTGTGATGTGCAGCTGCGCCCCGAGTTTGAAAAGCAGCGCGTTGTAGGTGAGAAAGGCGAGTTCGTTCTTGGAGCCGTGCGCGAGCATGCGCTGTATGGCGCTCGGGCTCAGAATGTTTGCATCCGGCAGGAACACGAAGCCGTCGATGGTTGGCAGCATACGTCTGAACTCGAACCAGGCTTGCTTGTCATTGGTGACGATCTGGCTGTCCACCTCTATACCGAGCAATGCGCCCGCTTGCTCGATCTCTTCGAGCGCATCGGCAAACGCTGCACTGCCGAGCACACCTACGCGACGGATCGTCGGCTGCTGAACCAGCCAGTAGGAGAGCTGCATACTTGCTGGAGGCAGGGCTGGCACACCGCGCATGGAAGCATCTGCGGTGAATGCCTGTGCGTAGATGACGTCGAGCTCAGGGATCAGCCGGCTCTGTTCGAGCGCTTTGTCACCGATGGCGACAACCTGCGCAACGTTGTGCTCAGTGAGCTGTGATTGCAGTGTGCTGCTGTCCTGGGTGCTCAGATCGATGATCATCAGTCGATTTGGAATGACGGCCTGCAGCGCATCAGCAACCTCTGTGTAGGTTGCTATGTCGCCGTTGAAGAGCACGGCAACGGGTGGCGGTGGTGCTGGTTTCGGCGGTGCCGGCTTGACCACCACGGGCTTCTCAGGTGCTGGCTGCACCGGCTCGGGTAACACTTCCGGAGCGGGCTCCGGGACGAGCGTCTGGCATGCCGTCATGGTAAACAAGCACGCAAAAACGACCGCGCGCAATGCTGTCGATGAGGCGCGTTTGAATGCCTGCATGAGCTTCCTCTGCTGTCGTGCTTCGGGCACGGGTACACCGATTTCCTGTCGGTATGCCGACACTAACGGGCTTCATCGCCCAGTGGCGTGATGCTGATCGCAAATTCGGCGTGCGCGTGGCGCGCCCGATCAGGCGAATTGACGCAACGTAGAGATGAAGGCCAGCGTCGCCCGCGATGGAGAACGCTCCGGCAGGCGAACGGCACCGAGTTCACGAGCCAATGTCGTGCCGGCGACGGCGATCTCGCGAAGCTCTGGCTTGAGCAGGGTGCGTGGCAGCACACTCCAGCCGAGGCCGATGGCCACCAGCATGCCGATGGTTTCCAGATAGTTGGTGGACATCGCCTGGCGCAGGGTAAGACCGTGCCGCGCAAACAGCTTGGCAACGATCCGCCCGGTGTAGGTAGAAAGGCCTGGGATCACGGCCGGGTGCCCGGCGATGTCCGCGAGACTTGGGTTGTGCAGATGGCTGAGCGGGTGCTCACGGGCGGCGACGAACACCAGCGGGTCATGCCAGATGGGCTCGTACGCAAACTGGCCGCTCGCGGCGGCGTCGGCTTCCGGATCCAGCGTCACCACCGCCAGGTCGCAGGTGCGCGCCAGCACCAGGTCGTGCGCCGCTTCTGAGTCCTCGAAACGGATGTCCAGTGTGACTTCGGGATAGGCGCGGGTGAAAGCGCGCAGTACCGGTGCCAGGCGGTGCAGACCGATGTGGTGGGAGGTGGCAAGCCGCAAGCGCCCTCCCACGCGGTGCTGCAGGTCGGCAACCGCCCGTTGCGCGTCGTCCCGGGCGGCCAGGATCGCAACGGCGCGCGGCAGCAGCACTTCGCCGGCTTCCGTGAGCTGCAGGCGTTTGCCCACCCGATCGAAGAGGATGGTGTCCAGGTCGCTCTCCAGCGATTGCAGCCGACGGCTTACCGCTGGCTGCGTGACGTGCAACGCGTCAGCGGCGGCTGAAATCGAGCCGTGTTCCTGGATAGTGACGAAGGTCAGCAGCTCCTGGAGGTTCATAATGCTTTTGCATATAAAAAATGAAAAATATGAATTGGAAGTATATATCCATGACTCGTAAAGTGCCCATCCTTCCACGCTGAAAGGGGCGTTTCGCCATGAGCGGCCAGACGGTATATGACAAAGTATGGAGCGCCCATGAGGTGGGGGTGCGCGAGGACGGCGAGAGCCTGCTCTACATCGATCTGCAGCTTCTGCACGAGGTCACTTCGCCGCAGGCGTTTGAGGGCCTGGCGCTGAACCGCCGCGGGTTGTGGCGCACCGCGGCGAACCTTGCTACACCCGATCACAACGTACCCACGGATCGCCGCGAGCAGGGGCTGGATGGCATCACCGATCCGGTGGCCTACGAGCAGGTGATTACGCTGGACACCAACTGCAAGCAGCACGGTGTCACCCAATTTGACATTCTCGACCAGCGCCAGGGGATCGTGCACGTGGTTGGCCCGGAGCAGGGCGCCACGATGCCCGGCATGACGGTGGTATGCGGTGATTCCCACACCAGCACACACGGCGCTTTCGCTGCCCTGGCGCAGGGCATCGGCACGTCGGAGGTGGAGCATGTGATGGCGACGCAGTGCCTGGCGCAGCGCAAGGCGAAAAACTTCGCCATCGATGTGTCCGGGCGTCTCGCTGAGGGCGTCTCAGCCAAAGATCTGATACTTGCCATCATCGCTGAGCTCGGCACGGCGGGTGCCACGGGCCACACGCTGGAGTACCGGGGCGAGGGTGTGCGTGCGCTGACCATGGAAGGGCGCATGACCCTGTGCAACATGTCCATCGAGGCCGGTGCCCGTGCAGGCATGGTCGCGGTGGATGACACCACCCTCGAGTACGTGCACGGAAGGCCTTTCGCCCCCATTGGGGCGATGTGGGCGCAGGCGGAAGACTACTGGCGTACGCTCGTCAGCGACGACGACGCGGTGTTTGATCGACAGGTAGCCATCGATGCATCCAAGCTTTCGCCGTTCGTTACCTGGGGCACCTCGCCGGAGCTCGGCGTACCGGTGGACGCAGCGGTACCCAACCCGGAGCGCGAAGCCGATCCCGTGAAGGCTGAATCGATTCGCCTGGCGCTGGAGTACATGGGGCTCCGTGCCGACCAGCCCATCACCGACATCCACCTCGACCGCGTCTTCATCGGCTCCTGCACGAATGCCCGCATTGAGGATCTACGTGCGGTTGCGGCGGTGGTAAAAGGCAAAAAAGTGGCCAAGTCGGTCAAGCAGGCGCTCGTCGTGCCGGGTTCGGGTCTGGTCAAGGCCCAGGCGGAGGCAGAGGGGATCGCCGACATTCTCGTGGCGGCTGGCTTCGACTGGCGCGCTGCCGGGTGCTCGATGTGTCTGGCCATGAACCCGGACAAGCTGGGCCCGGGTGAGCACTGTGCATCCACGTCCAACCGCAACTTCGAAGGGCGCCAGGGGCACGGCGGACGTACCCATCTGGTGAGCCCTGCCATGGCGGCCGCCGCGGCGATTGCCGGACACTTCGTCGATGTGAGGGACTGGCTATGAAAGCGTTTTCGACCTTCACGGGCCTCGTGGCGCCGCTGGACCGCGCCAACGTGGACACCGATCAGATCATTCCCAAGCAGTTTCTGAAGTCCATCCGCCGTACCGGTTTTGGTGACAACCTGTTTGACGGCTGGCGTTACGAAGACGAAGGCCAGCCCGGTCAGACCGCCAACGAGCGGCGCATCAATCACAAGTTCGTGCTCAATGCGCCGAAGTATCAGGGGGCGCAGGTGCTGCTGGCACGGCAGAACTTCGGCTGCGGCTCGAGTCGGGAGCACGCGGTGTGGGCGCTCATGGAGTACGGATTCGATGCGGTAATCGCGCCGAGCTTTGCGGACATATTTCATAGCAACTGCTTTAAGAATGGTTTGTTACCCATTGTTTTAGATGAAAAAGTTGTGGACGAGCTCTTCGATGCTGCTACGTCGGAAATGGGATTGGAACTGACGGTGGACCTCGAGGCGCAAACGGTGACACTGCGCGATGGCCAATCCATCGGCTTCGATATGGACCCGGTACGCAAGCGCAAGCTGCTGCTCGGGCTGGACGATATCGGCCTGACCCTGGCCGAGCGCGACCGCATCACCGCTTTCGAGGCGGCGCACTACGCACGTATGCCCTGGCTGCCCGGTGCCCGCCAGGAAGGAGAATCACGTTGAGTACATCTAAGAACATACTGGTACTGCCGGGCGACGGCATCGGCACAGAGGTGATGTCTGTCGCCGTGGAGGCCATGCAGGCTGTGGCACGGGACGAAGGCGTAACGCTGGATCTCGAAGAGGGCCTGGTGGGTGGTGTGGCGATCGATGCCACGGGCTCTGCACTGCCGAAGGAGACGCTGGAGCGTGCCAAGGCTGCAGATGCGGTGCTGCTCGGCGGCGTCGGTGGCCCGAAATGGGATCACCTGCCCATGAGCGAGCGGCCAGAGCGCGGCCTGTTGGGCCTGCGTTCCGGCCTCGAGCTTTTCGCCAACCTGCGTCCAGCGATGCTCTTTGCACCGCTGGCCGACGCATCCTCCCTCAAGCCGGAACTGGTCAGCGACCTGGATATCCTGATCCTCCGTGAGCTTACCGGCGGCATCTATTTCGGCGAGCCGCGCGGCGTGCACGTGGAGAACAACGAACGGGTCGGTGTGAATACCTATATATACCGGGAGCACGAAATCGAGCGCATTGCGCGCGTGGCTTTTCAGCTTGCCGAGAAGCGCAACGGCCGGGTCTGCTCGGTGGATAAGGCCAATGTGCTGGAAGTCACCCAGCTGTGGCGCGACGTGGTGACGGCGCTGCACGCAGCGGAGTTCAGCCACATAGAGCTTTCGCACATGTATGTGGACAACGCCGGCATGCAGCTCGTGCGGGCACCGAAGCAGTTCGACGTGGTGGTTACAGGCAACATGTTCGGCGACATCCTCTCGGACGTTGCCGCCATGCTCACCGGCAGCCTTGGCATGCTGCCGTCGGCGTCGCTGGCGGCATCCGGGAAAGGCATGTTCGAGCCCGTGCACGGCACGGCACCCGATATCGCCGGGCAGGACAAAGCCAACCCCCTGGCCACCATCCTGTCGGTAGCCATGGCATTTCGCTACAGCCTGGAAGCGCCGCGCTGCGCAGACCGCCTGGAAGCGGCGGTTGCGCGGGTGCTCGCGCAGGGTTACCGGACCGCGGACATCGCAGGTTCGGGTGACGGGGTAACACTGGTAGGAACCAAGGCCATGGGCGCTGCTGTCCTGGCTGCACTGGAGGAGTCGCGATGACGCGCACATATGACGTGGCGGTGGTGGGTGCCACAGGCGCAGTGGGTGAGACGATGGTGGAGATCCTGGCAGAGCGCAAATTTCCTGTCGGAAAGCTGTATCTGCTCGCCAGCGAACGCTCAGAAGGCAAGCGATTGCAGTTCGGCGGGCGTTCGGTGCGCGTAGAGCGACTGGATACCTTCGACTTCTCGAAAGTGCAGATTGGGCTGTTCTCCGCAGGTGGTGCGCTCTCGGCACAATACGCGCCGAAAGCGGCGGCCGCGGGTTGTGTGGTCATCGACAACACTTCCCACTTTCGCTACGAAGACGACATTCCGCTGATCGTGCCGGAGGTGAATGCGCACCGGCTGGAAGACTTCCGGGCGCGCAACATCATCGCCAACCCCAACTGCTCCACCATCCAGATGGTGGTGGCATTGAAGCCGATTCACGACGCGGTGGGTATTGCCCGCATCAATGTCGCCACCTACCAGGCGGTATCCGGGGCCGGTGCGGGCGGCGTTCGAGAGCTGGCGGCGCAAACCACAAACATCCTCAACACCAAGCCGGTGGAGGTGAAGGTCATTCCCCGGCAGATCGCCTTCAACGTCGTGCCGCAGATAGATGTGATCATGGACAACGGCTACACCAAGGAAGAAATGAAGATGGTGTGGGAGACGAAGAAAATCCTCGAGGACGACAGCATCGTGGTGAATCCCACCTGCGTGCGTGTGCCGGTGTTCTTCGGTCACTCGGAGGCCGTGCATATTGAGACCCGCGAGCCCATCGATGCCCAGACGGCTTGCGCGTTGCTGGCATCGGCGCCCGGGGTAGTGCTTGCTGAGGAGGCAGGTGCCTATCCTACAGCGGTGGGTGAGGCGGCGGGTACCGACCCGGTGTTTGTTGGTCGGGTGCGCAAGGATCTTTCCCATCCAAACGGTCTGAATCTGTGGGTGGTTTCGGACAACGTGCGCAAAGGGGCAGCGTTGAACAGCGTGCAGATCGCCGAACTGTTGGTGGAGCGTGAAGCGTTTGGGTAAGAGTGTGTCTAATTACTTGTCTGAATGGCTGGCGCCAGGTCGATGTGTGTCTAGTTTTTACGACTGATGCGAGACAACACTGGCGTAAACGCGCAGAATGCGGCCGGTTGTTTCCCGGCGTGAACTGCCATGGCAGGCGCCAGAGGCGAGGTCGCGCCGGAAACTTTCGGTAGAATAATTCGGTAGAAAAAAGTGATACTTAGACCCAACATTGCATGTGTGGTCTAGGCTATCGTCTCAAACGGGAAGGGTTTGGGAAGGCCGTGAGAGAGGTCAGGCCGCTGGAGCGTGCGATGCATAGGAATGCATGGACGTGCATACGAATGCACAGGATGCACAGGAGTGCATCGGGATGCACAGGAAATAGGCCACACATGGATTTGATGGGATGCGAGAGTTTCATACCCACCGGCGCGCGCAGGTCGACAAGATAAACCCCCTTTCCGGATCCAGGTTCACCGCAGGAGGGTATATGCCTATGGTTGTCCGGAAGATTGGCCGCGCCCTAGCAGCGCTGCTCGTCTGCAGTTTGGTCGCGCCGCAGGCCTATGCCTTGGGGCTAGGAGAGATCGAGCTCGAGTCACATCTCAATGAGAAGTTCAAAGGGCGGATCGAACTCTACGATGCGGAAGGGCTGCAGTCGGCCGAGATCATCGTGTCGCTGGCATCCCGAGAAGATTTCGATCGGGTCGGCGTCGAGCGCTTCTTCTTTCTTACCGGGTTGCGCTTCTCCGTAGAGTTTGTTGGTGGCAAGCCGGAGATTCGCATCAATAGCGCACAGCCCATCAGCGAGCCCTATCTGAATTTCCTGGTAGAGGTACTCTGGCCGCAGGGCAGGCTCCTGAAGGAGTACACCGTACTGCTGGATCCACCTACCTATACGGCGACGGTGTCAGCGCCGGAGCAGGCTCCGCGCACTGCCGTGGCAGAGCAGCCGCCGCGCAGTAGTGCGCCCGCGCCGCGCCAGGCAGAGCCAACGTCCAGAGGCACTCAGGTGGCGTTGGCGCCGGCGGCGCGAACCGCTGCATCGGGGGGCGCCAACATGACCGGCCGCAACGACACGTTGTGGTCCATCGCCAACCGCAATCGCCCAAGCAATCAGGTCAGCGTCAATCAGTACATGTTGGCTATCCAGCGGGCGAACCCGCAAGCCTTCATCAACGGCAACATCAACCTCATGAAGGCCGGTTATGTATTGCGCATGCCGGAACAGAGCGAAGCGTTGGACCTGACGGCCGCTCAGGCGAATGTCGAAGTCGCCCGCCAGACGGATGTATGGCGAGGCATTGCGCGTCCGTCGGCCCGCGAGCAGTTTGCCGATTCATCGCCGCCAAGCCTTCGACAGCAGGTGGATGCCACACCAAGCGCGCCCCCGCCAACTTCTGGTGACCCGGCTTCGTCGGGAACGCTGCAAATCGTTGCTGGCGAAGGTGATGTGGCGCAAGGCAGCACGGGTGAGGGCATTGCCGACGCACAAACCCTCGAGGAGAACGAGCGGTTGAGCCGCGAGGTCGACGAACTCACCTACCAGATGGATCGCGAGCGCGAGCAGGCTACCGATCAGATTGCCGTGCGAGATCGCCGGCTCGAGGTCCAGGATCAACAGCTCGCCGCGCTGCGCCAGGAACTGGAGCGAGCCCAGGCTCAGCTCGATTCCCTGCGCAACAACCCGCAGAGTCAGAACCAAAACCGCCCTGCCGATACGAGCACGCCGTTCTGGGCTTCGCCCACGTTCATGCTCATCGCTGGTGCGGCGGTTTTGGTACTGGCTTTGATTGGCGGTTTGCTGTTTATGCGCAAGCGCCAGGCAGCCAATGCTGCGCAAGCCTATGGAGAACGCACAGCTCCCACCGACAATTTCGCCATTGGCGATGTGGCCGATACGCCTGCTGCCGAGCATGAGTTTGCAGAAGCAGACGCTTTCGCAGAGCGCGATCGTGACCAGGATGACGACGATGATCCGCTGGATCTCCTCCAGGATCTGGACGATGAACAGGATGTGCCGGACGCCGCATTCGCGGGGCTCGACGATGTTCAGGAGGAAGCTGCAACCGCACCACCGTCCCTGCAGACCAGTGATGTCATCGGCGAAGCGGACATCTATGCTGCCTATGGCCGCTATCCGCACGCCATCGGTCTGCTGACCGGCGCACTCGAGGAAGACGCCAATCGGCATGACGTACGCCTGAAGCTGCTCGAGGTGTGTGTGGCAGCGGAAGATGTGGACACGTTCGATACGCATCTTTCGGAGCTGCTCGATCGGTGCAGTGACCAGGACATATTGCTGGCCGCGCGGGAGCTTGAGGAGAGCATGCCCGAGCGCGCGCCGCGGGAAGGGGCCATGGATGCCAGCGCATCGGCTGCTTTGGCGGCAGGTTTTGTCGCAGCCGGTGGAGCTTCGCGGGCGACTGCCGAAGAAGACGAATACGACCTCGATGACGAACTCCTAGCAGATGACCTGTTGTCTGTAGAAGGCGCGGACAACGACGACGATGATCTGCTGGATCTGGACGATCTGGAGGCTGAAGTAGAAGACCTCCTCGCGGCAGGCGATACAAGCGACGATTCGGCAGGCGATGGAATTCCGGAGCTCGACGACTTCGAAGGGGCTGAGGACCTGCTGGATTCGGAATTGCAGGCGCTGGCCGGCGCAGAGGATACCGGTAGCGCTGAGTCGTTCGATCTGCAGTTCGAAGATGACGCAGTGGCGTCCTTGAAAACCAGCGATTCCACTGACGACGACGGCTTTGCACTTTCAGATGACGAATTGTCCGTTGGCGATAACGGCGATGACTATGAAACCCTCGGCAGTGTGGCGCTCGAGGATGATGACGATCTGGAAGGCTCGTTAGGCGGAGACCTGGGCCTGGATTTCGATCCGGACGCGCATGACGACACGGGCAGCAGTTCTGCAACGCCGGCGCTTGGGCTCGGCGACGACGACCTGGAGATAGAAGATCTGCTGGCGGAGCTCGACGCGGATGCGGATCTGCTCGGCGAAGAAAATGATGCGCTGGGGTCTGCAGTTTTCGATGATGAGGCGGATGTGCTGGACGAGGAGGACGGTGGCGCCGAAATTCTATCGTTCAGCCGGCCTGATGATGATGTGTCGATGGAAGCACTCGAGACGAGCGCTGGTTCGCTTGGCGGTGCGGTGACCGACGATTTCGATGACGACGTGTTTGCGGATGATGCGGATGCAGCCGATACCAAGCTGGATCTCGCCCAGGCCTACATCGACATGGGTGACGAAGACGGCGCCAGAGACATCCTCGGCGAGGTGCTGCAGGAAGGTACCGACGCGCAGCG
>JAUILW010000736.1 GCA_030432795.1 Gammaproteobacteria bacterium | reverse complement strand
GTCCACCAGCGCGAACCATCCACTCCAGGCGGTGGTCGCGGTACTCTCGCTTGAAGCCACCGCGCAATGCGGCGCGCATGATATCGGGTTGCAGCTCGGCGTCCTGCGCTGCGCGGGTGACCTCTGCTACGTCGCTGCGCGCGTTGGCCGCGTCGAGCCAGGCGGCAAGTCGAGAATCCCGCCGTGGCAGGATGTCGAAGCGGGCAGCGCCGTTGACAAACGGCACAACACAGATGTCACCCCAGCCGAAAGCCCTGCCATTGAACCACGTATCCGTGAGTTGCGCTTCGAGCCAGCCGTACCAGCGCTCGATCTGCGCGCGGGCATAGCTCACCATCTCAGCGGCCCGGTCGCCATCGGCACGGCCGAAAATCAGCACTTCACCAAGCCCCCAGGTGTTGCCCTCGAAGTGCGTGTCCATGGCGTCTTCTATCAACCGCACACGCGCCCGCTCCTCGGGCAGTTCCGGGAACATCGACGGTTGCGGCCAGCGCTCCTCGACATAGGCACCAATCACGGCGGAGTCGTAGAGCGCCAGGTCGCCGTGACGCAGAACTGGCACTTCCCCACGTGGGCTCGCCGCCAGGAACTCCGCCATATCGGCACCAATCGCCGGCTGCATCACATCGAAGGCCACGCCTTTGAACATCAACGCGAGCTTCACCTTCTGCGCATAGGGAGACAGGGGGTGCTCGAGAACGGTGACCTCGGTCATAGCTGGCTCCTCCGCTTAGCCGCCTGCCGCAGCAGTGCCAGCCCTCGTTCGTCGTCATCCGCTTCAAGCGCCTGGCGCAGCAACTGAAGGTTGGCTTCGAAGCCGTCGAGGCCATCGAGCAGCGCTTCGCGGTTCATCTTGAAAATGCGCCACCACATGTCCGGGTTGGCGGCAGCGATGCGGGTGAAGTCGCTGAAACCACCGCCGGACAGCGGCAGATCTTCCTCCTCCACCTGCAGCATGAAGGCATAGGCAAGGTAGTGTGGCAGGTGGCTGGTGACGGCGAGTACCCGGTCGTGGTTGCCCGCATCCAGGCGGATGACCTCGCCGCCGATCGCAGCCCAGAAGGCGCGCACCGTTTCCACGGCATCCGCGTCGCTTTCAGCCACCGGCGTCAGCACGATGATGCGCCCGCGAAAGAGATCGCTCGGTGCATGCGCCGGGCCGGACTTCTCCGACCCCGCAATGGGGTGACAAGGGACAAAACGCGCAGGAAAACGACCGCCCATGAGCGCCCGCAGATGATCGACGATGGGTGCTTTGACGCTGCCGACATCGCACACCGGCGCCGGGTGCGCCTCAAGACGCTGCGCCCATTCCGCGACGCGGTCGCTCGGGCAGCACAACACCACCAGTTCGGCGTCCGCGGGAACTTCGGCCTCTATGCGATCCACCACTCCATGGTCCAGCGCCAGGCGCGCATGCTCGGCATCGGGCTCGATACCGATGATCTGTGTAGCGACACCCTGCTTACGCGCCGCGCGGGCCACGGCGCCACCCAGGAGGCCCGTGCCCACCACAGCAATTTTCATGCGCCGAGCACCTGCTCGAGCGCCGAAAGAAAGCGGGCGTTCTCATGCTCGAGACCAATGCTCACACGCAGATGATTCGGCAGGCCATACTCGGCAATGGGCCGCACGATGACGCCGAGCTGCAACAGCGCGTGATACACCGCCATGGCGTCCCTGCCCATATCGATGGCGACGAAGTTGCCAAGCGATGGAATGTATTCGAGCCCGAACGGTGCGATTCCCTGCAGAATTTGCTGCATTCCCGCATCGTTAATGTCCCGGGAGGTCGCCACGAACTCCTGATCCGTGGCGGCAACTTCGGCCGCCGCCAGCGCCAGGCTGTTGACGTTGAACGGCTGGCGGGCGCGGTTGAGCAGATCGGCAAACTCAGCACTGCTCACCG
>JAUILW010000735.1 GCA_030432795.1 Gammaproteobacteria bacterium | reverse complement strand
AGCCAGGCCGCCTCCAACTTTTCACCCGGCAGCGCTCCGTTTCCCGGCGCGGCGGGCGTGCGCGACAACGCGGCAAGCGGTCCGAGCTGCAGCCCTTCGCCGCGCTCGATGACATGGCCGTTGGCAACGATATCTGCATCCTCCAGGGCTTCCTGGGTGCTCTGAACCTTCGCCGCAACCACACCGCCGTTGGCAATGAAGGTATCCATCCACGCATCCGCGGGTTTTTCCTGCATGCGGGCAAACATTCGCTCGCGAAACTCCTCACGCTTGGCGTCGGGCAGGTTCATCTGCGCGCTGTCGAATTCCGGGTCAGCGAGAATCTCGAACAGATCGGTGGCAAGAAGGAAGTTGTCGAACAGGTGCGGCAACAGGTTGCCGAGCTGCACCCAACGGCCGTCACCGGCCTGGGTGGGCAGATAGTGCAGCGTCGGCATCGGCGCCTGTGCGGTGGCACCTGGCAGCGCATCCACCAACGGCCCAAACCGTTCGCGAAACTGCTCGCCGATCATCGCCCCCTGCTCGTATGCGAGCATCGCTTCGAGCATGCTGGTTTCCACCAGACAACCCTGACCGTCCTGCCGCGCCGCGAAGAGTGCGGCCAGCACACCGCTCACCACCGTCTGCGCACAAGCATGCACGCCAACCTGCAGTGCGGAAAACACCGGTCCTTCGCGATCGGCGCAGCCAGCGAAGGAAGCCATGCGCCCGCTGGCTGCGGCGATCACGTGCTCGTAACCAGGCAATTCGGAGCGGGGGTCCTGGGCGCCGAAGCTGGTCACCGAGCAGATCACCAGGTGTGGATGACGCTGGCGCAGCGCGACGACATCGATTCCAGCGCGCTGCCGGGTAGATGGCCGCCAGTTGCACACGAGCACGTCGGCAGCGGCGCATAGCGCATCGAAGCGATCGCGCTGTTGCGCCACGTCGATGTGCAGCGTCCGCGTACCGCGCCGCCACATCGGTGCTGCAGGCAGGCGATCCAGCGGGTGCGGGGTATCGCGCTCCAGTCGCAACACCTCGGCACCGAAATCCGCCAGCACCATCATTGCTATGCCACCCACAGGGCCGAGGGTGAGATCCAGCACCCGCACGTCGTCCAGAGCGTTCAAAGCACACCTCCAACATTCCCGTGCGCCATTGTACGGGTTATTCGGTGGCGTTCAGCGACCAGTCGTATGCGTACCGCACGCGCCCCTTGTAGCCGCGCAACTGATCCGCAAGATCCGGCAGCCGCGTGGCCAGGTTCTCCAACAGTGCGTCTTCATCTGCGGCAAAGTCGCGCTGGTACCAGTCGAAGATCTTCGACAGCGTGAGGCGCCCGCGTGCATCGAACGACACCGCGCGTGGCGAGCGCAGAAACGCTCGTTCGGCCGCGGCGAGCTGCGCTTCGATTTGTGCTCCATCGTACGCCGCCCGGGCGAGGTCAGGACACCCCACACTCGCACAGTTCACCGCGTAATGAATGCGATGATCGCGCCAGATAGGCCGAAGAATTCGGTGCTCGATGTCGTTCAATGTCAGCGGTTCGCCGGCCACTGAGGCCACCACATCGTCCCACGGGCCGCTGAACCAGCTCCGGCCCATGCTTCGAATGCTCCGCTCACCGGGGTGCTCGAGCACTACGCGCACGGTCAGGGCGTTGTAGAGGTTGATCCAGTAAGCCATCTGCTCGTCGCGGCGGTATCGACGAGGATCCAACGCCGTCATCGCATCGATGTAATCCGCTAGCAATGCGCCGTCCACGGCCTCATAGCGCACCCTGTGGATACCGTCCGGCGACGGCTGCACATAGGCATCGAGCAACGTCTGCCAGCGACTGTGATCGATACGCGCAGCAGCGCCTTGATCGTGCGCGTCCCACATCGGCCACGGATCCGCCGCGGGCGCGGCCCCGACTGCAGCCGCC
>JAUILW010000734.1 GCA_030432795.1 Gammaproteobacteria bacterium | reverse complement strand
CCTGGTCGTCATCGTGCCACCGGTGCTGCTGTTCGTACGCAACAGCCCGCAAGCGGCGGGTATCGAAGCGGAACCCGACAGCGCGCTATCCGCCCCTGAGAACGGCTGGATTACCTGGAGCCTGCGCGACCTGCTGACTTCCCCGGTCTTTCTGCTGATCGCCGTCGCTGTCACGCCGGTGGTGACCACCACCGGTGCGGTGCAACAGAACCTGGCGCCGTTCGCAGCCGATGCCGGCCTGCAGGCAAGCAGCGTTGCCACCCTCGTGTCGCTGCTGGCCGCCGTCATGATCGCAGGAAAAGTATTCTTTGGCGTGATGTCGGACCGCGTCTCGCACACCGTGCTGATGAGCGTGGCCATCGCTGCCATCTACGCCGCCCTGGTGCTGATGCTCACCAACCCCCACTACACCTGGATGCTGATCATGGTCTCCCTGCTGGGCTTCGGCATGGGCGGCTTTCTACCGCTGCTCGGCGCGATGGTCGCCGCTCGCTTCGGACCGGTTGCCTTCGGCCGGGTCATGGGGCTCCTCGGCCCATTCGTTACGCTCGGCGCCACGGGACCGCTGATTGCCGGCTACCTTCGAGACCAGACCGGCAGTTATGATGCGCCCGTGTGGCTGTTCATGGGGCTGCTTGTACTCTCACTCGCAACCCTGTTTGCTTTGCACCGGCAGCGTGCCGGACAACCATCGACGCAGGAGCATCATTGAGACATCTGAACTATTCCCATCTGCTCTACTTCTGGACTGTCGCCCGCGAAGGCAGCATTGCAAAGGCATCCAACGTGTTGCACCTGACGCCGCAGACCATCAGCGGCCAACTCAAGAAGCTCGAGGAGTCCATCGGCGAACCCCTGTTCAACAAAGCAGGACGGGGCCTCGCGCTGACGGAAACCGGCCACATCGTGCAACAGTACGCTGAAGAGATTTTCGAACTCGGCGCTGAGCTCACCCAACGTGTGCGCAGCCAACAAACGCTCATGCCAACCGTTTTCAACGTAGGCATTGTCAACTCTGTGCCGAAGCTCGTAGCCCAGCGCATCGTTCGCCCGGCCCTGGATCTGGATGACTCGATCAAAGTGGTGTGCAAGGAAGGGGCCCTCGATAGCATGCTTGGCGACCTCGCCGTACATCGCCTGGACCTGGTGATTTCCGACAGGCCGTTGCCGCCCGGCACCCATGTAAAAGCGTTCAACCACGCCCTCGGCAATAGCTCAGTCAGCTTTTTCGCGCATCGCTCCATCGCTCGCCGTTATCGACAGTTTCCGGAGTGCCTGCGAGACGAGCCCATATTGTTACCTGGGCCATCAGTAGCCTTGCGCCGGGAACTCGACGAGTGGTTCGACCGGTTGAGCATCGTGCCAAGAATCACCGCAGAGATCGACGACAGCGCGTTGCTGAAGGCTTTCGGAGAAGCAGCACTCGGCGCATTTCCGGCACCGACGGCCATCGGCCATGAGATCAGCTCGATGTACCACGCGAAGCTACTCGGCACGCTTGAGGAAATTCACGAGTCTTACTACGCGATTTCCCCGGAACGCCGAGTGAAGCATCCGGCGGTGCTCGCAATCACCGAAACGGCCAGGGAGGAGCTATTCGCAACGCCAGACAGCTCGACCTGAGCAAACAACGGCTTGCATAGCGATACTTTTGATTCCGCCGCTACGAGGCATCACTGGGTCTCTGCGCTAGCGGATTCACGCGCCGAGGCCTGACCCAGCAGGGACGCATGAGGGCACGGCGTCTGGCACCTCGGCTCGGGGCACCTGCCCGTTCGACCTTCAGCTGGAAGACAAGCCAACGAGTTAGCGGTGAGATGGGTGTGTGGCCCTCAGGCGCCCCAGAGTTTGCGGGCAGCAGAGATATCATCGCTGTCCACACCGCTGGGCCGCCCCTCAACGAAATCCAGTCCG
>JAUILW010000733.1 GCA_030432795.1 Gammaproteobacteria bacterium | reverse complement strand
CGAGACCCTGCGCGGTGAAGGGGAGGACGCCTGATGGAATGGTGGATGATCCTGCTGCTGCTGTTCTCGGCACTGGGCGTGCTCATCGTCATCGGCATGCCGGTGGCCTTTGCCTTCCTGTCGGTGAACCTGGGTGCCATCTTCATCATGCAGGGGGGAGGTCGTGCCTTCCACTCGCTGGTGCTCGGCATGTACGACGCGGTGAGCAGTTTCACCCTGCTGCCGATCGCGCTGTTCGTGCTGATGGGAGAGATCCTGTGGCATTCCAACCTGGCCTTCCGCGCCCTCGACGTGCTCGACAAGCTGCTCGGACGACTGACCGGACGGCTGAGCATCCTGACCGTGGCCACGGGCACGATGTTCTCCAGCCTGAGCGGCTCGACCATGGCCAACACCGCGTTGCTCGGCACCATGCTGCTGCCGGAGATGCAGCGTCGCGGCTATCGTTCGCCGATGTCCATCGGCCCGATCCTCGGCAGCGGCGGCCTGGCGATGATGATCCCGCCGAGCTCGCTGGCGGTGATCCTGGCCGCAGTGGGCAAGCTGTCCATCGGCAAGATCCTGATCGGGGCGCTGATCCCGGGCCTGATCATGGCGGTGCTGTACCTGGGCTACATCGTCATCCGTTGCCGCATGCAGCCGCACCTGACTCCGGCCTACGACATCGAGTCGGTGCCGCTGCGCGAGAAGCTGATCGGCGTGGTCAAGTACCTGCTGCCGCTGGGTGTCATCGTCTTCCTGGTGACCGGCGTCATCGTCATCGGCGTGGCCACGCCCACCGAGGCGGCGGCACTGGGCTGCTTTGGTTCCATGGTCATGGCGGCTGCCTATGGCGGGCTGTCGGTGGCCTCGTTGAAGAAGGCGCTGATGGGCACGGTGCAGATCTCGGTGATGATGCTGACCATTCTCGCCAGCGCCCTGGTGTTCAGCCAGGTGCTGGCCTATTCGGGTGCCAGCCGCGACATGCTCGAGTACGTGCTCACCCTGGCCATCGAGCCGCTGGTGGTGGTGATCCTGATGCAGCTCGTGGTCCTGCTGCTCGGCATGTTCATGGAGCAGGTCGCGATCATGCTGATCATGCTGCCCATCTACATCCCGGTGATCAACGCCCTCGGCCTCGACCCGATCTGGTACGGCGTGCTGATGCTGATCAACCTTCAGATGGCACTGACCACGCCGCCGTTCGGCATGCTGCTGTTCGTGATGAAGGGCGTCGCGCCGAAGGGCACCACCATGCGCGAAATCTACATGGCAGGCATGCCGTTTCTGGCCTGCGACTTCATTGCCCTGGTCACGGTGCTGCTGGTGCCGGCCACGGTGACTTTCCTGCCGGGCCTGTTCCAGTAGCAAGGCCACGGACGAACATGCAGAACGAATAAGGATCAACAAGATGTCAACACCACAGCATGACCTGGTCATTCGCCATGCGCGGCTGCGTGGCCAGGCGGATGAAACCAGCGACATCGCGGTACACGATGGCCGGGTGGTCGAACTGGCCGGTCGCGTCGAGGGCAGCGCCGCCCGGGAGATCGACGCCGCCGGTGGCCTGGTAACCGAATCCTTCGTCAACACCCACCTGCACCTGTGCAAGGTGTGGAGCCTGGCGAAGATGGACGAGGCCGCGCTGAAGGACTACCACGGCGACGGCATGGGCAAGGCGATGACGGCGATCGAGCGGGCCCGCGAGGTCAAGCGTTCGCTGACCTTCGACGAGATGGTGCACCAGGCGCGCCGGGCGGCGGCGCTGGCGGCGATGCACGGCAACCTGCACATCCGCGCGCTGGCCGACGTCGACAGCATCGCCGGGGTGGAAGGGGTGCGCGCGCTGCTGGCAGTGCGCGACGAGTTCCGCGGCCTGGTGGAGATCCAGGTGGCCGCCTTTCCCCAGGACGGCATCGTCAAGGATCCGGGAACCGATTCCCT
>JAUILW010000732.1 GCA_030432795.1 Gammaproteobacteria bacterium | reverse complement strand
CTGCGGTGAAAGGCGCGCATTTCGTGCAGCTCGCCGACCGGCGTGGCATACCGCTCCTGTTCCTTCAGAACATCACCGGTTTCATGGTGGGCAAGCGCTACGAAAACCAGGGCATTGCCAAAGACGGCGCAAAGATGGTCACCGCCGTTGCATGTGCCCGGGTTCCGAAGTTTACCGTGGTCATTGGTGGCTCGTTCGGCGCAGGAAACTACGCGATGTGCGGCCGCGCCTACGGCGCGCGCATGTTGTGGATGTGGCCGAACGCGCGCATTTCGGTCATGGGCGGTGAGCAGGCTGCACACGTGCTGGCGACGGTGCGCGAGGAGGGCCTTGCGCGGCGCGACGAGCAGTGGCCGGATGAAGATAAACAGGCCTTCATGGATGACATTCGCAGCCGCTATGAGCACGAAGGGCATCCGTTCTTTGCCAGTGCCCGGTTGTGGGACGACGGTGTGCTGGACCCGCTCGATACCCGGCGGGTACTCGGCATGGCGCTGGCGGTGGCATGCAGGGAACATGATGCGCCGCAATCCACGTTCGGCATATTCAGGATGTGACGTTGAAGAAATTGTTAGTCGCCAATCGCGGCGAGATCAGTGTGCGGATTCAGCGCACGGCGAAAGCAATGGGCTACCGCACGGTCGCAGTGTATTCCGAAGCCGACGCGCAGGCGCTGCATGTGGCGGTTGCCGATGAAGCGTATCTGCTCGGCCCGGCGCCGGCGCTCGAGAGCTATCTGGATCAGCAGAAAATCATCGACGTGGCCAAGCGGTGCGGCGCTACCCTGGTCCATCCAGGCTATGGCTTCCTGTCGGAGAACGCGGACTTCGCGGATGCGCTGGCAGCTGCTGGCATCACCTTCGTTGGCCCGAGCGGTGCTGCAATCCGTGCCATGGGCTCGAAGATCGAAGCGAAGAACACCGTGTCCGCTGCTGGAACACCGGTGGTTCCGGGCTATCAGGGTGCGGACCAGTCGGCTGAGGTGCTGGCGCAGGAGGCCGAGCGTATCGGCTACCCATTGCTGATCAAGGCCTCGGCTGGAGGTGGTGGTAAGGGCATGCGGCTGGTGGAGCGTACCGAGCAGTTCGACGATGCTCTGGCGGCGGCGCGACGGGAGGCTGCAAACGCCTTCGGCGACGACTCCGTGCTGCTCGAGCGTTACCTGACCGCACCGAAGCACATCGAGGTGCAGATACTCGCCGATGCGCACGGCAAGACACTGCACCTTGCCGAGCGTGACTGCTCGGTGCAGCGCAGGCATCAGAAGGTCATCGAAGAAGCGCCGGCACCGGGGGTGGACGATGCGTTACGCCGCCGGTTGGGGGAGGCGGCGGTGGCGGCGGCCCGCAGCATTGGTTACGTAGGCGCGGGCACCGTCGAGTTCATTGCCGAAGGCGGCGACTTTTTCTTCATGGAGATGAACACGCGTCTGCAGGTGGAGCATCCTGTGACGGAAGCGGTGACCGGGTTGGACCTCGTTGCCTGGCAGTTGCGCATTGCCGAGGGTGAGGCGTTGACCCTCGAGCAGGAAGACGTGCGTCTGCATGGTCATGCCGTTGAGGCGCGCGTGTATGCGGAGAATCCGCGCAAGCGCTTTCTGCCGTCCACGGGCAAGCTGGCGGAGGTGTATTTCGCTGATGGCGTGCGGGTGGACAGCGGCGTGCGTACGGGCGATGTGGTGAGCGTGCACTACGACCCGATGCTTGCAAAGATCATTGCCCATGCGCCCACCCGTACCGAAGCGATAGCCGCACTCGCCGATGCGCTGGCGGCAAGCCGCGTGGTCGGCGTGCAGCAGAATGTGGGCTATCTTGTCAGAGCGCTACGCAACCCAGTGTTCCTGGATGGCGGCTACACCACGGGGTTTGCCGACGCGGAGCATGAATCGCTGACCCTACTCGATGAGGTGCCGTTTCTGATCGC